>CALMXV010000339.1 GCA_937871155.1 uncultured Taibaiella sp.
AAATGGGATTTTAGACCTAAAGAAGGTTCACCATTGATAGGTGCAGGCACTAATATTCTCGGCTTAGGCAATGACTTAGCAGACCGTCCTTGGACGTTCCCATTAGATATCGGATGTTATAAATATTGATAACAATACATAATTGATAACGGTGTCGGATAGCTTAATAAGCTTTGTACGATTCTACCAGTCCTTTATCTTCTTCTGTGCTTATTAAAAGCTCTTTATATCGAAGGGCTGTCTTGATTTTTGCAGTTTTAATAGTTGTGACTTTCACAGAAGCATCGTTAGGTGTTTTATCAAGAATATTATAAAGATCAAGAAGCATAGAACCTATGGAATATCGATAATTTTTGATGTTTTCGGAGCTAGCCATTTGATAGATGAGTTGAAGTGTTTGTTCAAAAATACGTTCGTCTTGACTATTCAATGCATACGTTTTTAAAATTGCAGCCAAGGCAATCTTATTTCTTCCATAAGCTGCAATTGACTGTTGTTGCCAATAGTGAATAATAGACGTATCATTTGATTGGGACAGTAGTTCCCATACCGCTTGCTGCTGAGCGCCTTTCAAATTATTTTGACGAGCTAGAAGCTGTGCTTGTTGATTAGCGAGAGTACTATCAATAGTTTTCAATGCTAATAAAGCCGCTCCGGACACGGCATACGAGCTATCATTCACCGCAGCTAACAGCTCTTGCTTGAATTGGCTGATTTTCCATTTCCCTATTACCTTTATAGCTTCAGCTCGTACAAGGTTGTGGTGGTCGTGAGCTGCAATGTAGCCTACTTCATCCAATAAATTTTCTTTCCCTACTTCAGAAAAAGCCACTTTTTGTAAACAAGAAAGCATATAGTTCTTAATTTCCGGATAAGGCTCATTCAGTGCCATACGCATGATTTCAATAGAAAAACTGTCCTTGGTATGTTTAGATATTCCATCGATACATCGGCGCTTCCCTATATAATCATCTTTCAATGCACGATAGCAGTGCCACCATTCTTTGGGTGTTTGTTTATAGAGTATCACCCCTACCAACCAGCGCTTCGAATCAGGAATAAACAATGGAGCTTGTCCATTATGGTACTGGTAGAAAAATGAAGATTGCCGTTGTTGAATATTCCATTCAATAGCAGCCACACCGGTATCATAAATTAATGCTGCTTGCAGTGGCAATAGATACATCGGTTTTGAAGAGTCTTGTTTTACTTTCACTTCCAGTTGTTGCAACGAGTCATGGTTAACAAACTCTAATGCAATTTCAGGATATCCTTCTTGATAATACCATTGATTAAAAAACGCTCTCCAATCTTTTCCGGTTGCCTTTTCTACGGCTTTTCTCCAGTCAGATACTTCAGCGGTTCCGAAAGCATTTGAAGTGAGGTATATATTCATCGCCTTATAAAAAGCGCTATCGCCCATTAAGCCATGCAGGTATCTTAAGATCACACTCCCTTTTTGATAAGTAATTCTATCAAACATATCCTCTTTGCTATTGTAATAAAAGCGCACCAATGGCGCATCACTAAATTGGCTTTGACCCAAATAGCTAAATAAGTTGTTTTGCGCTAAAGCATCACCGGCTACCCTGCCTTCATGATGATGTACCCAAAGCATTTCACCATAGGTAGCAAAAGACTCATTGAGCGTGAGCATACCCCATGATTCAGCGGTTACGTAATCACCAAACCACTGATGGAATAACTCATGTGCTACTATACCCTCATTATCATTATCGGCAATTTCTCGATGATTTTTATTTACAAATTCACCGAAAAGGCTGGCGCTTGTATTTTCCATAGCTCCACTCACATAGTCGCGTACTACAATTTGGCTGTATTTATTCCACGGATAATCTACTCCTGTAATTTTTGAAAAGTAATCAATCATTGCCGGCGTATTTTTAAACATACTTCGAGCATAAGGGGCATATTCCGGCTCTACATAATACTGTATGGGCTTACCTTTCCAGCTACTATCTTCCACTATTGAAAACTTCCCAATAGAAAACATGACTGCATACGGCTGGATGGGTTGCTTCATTTCCCATTTATCTACTCGCCATCCTGCTGCAGTTTTTTTGGATGAAATTTTCTCCCCATTACTCAGCGTTACCATCGAATCCGGCACCGTAAGATGCAACGAGAAAGTAAATTTTTCGTTGGGCTGGTCTTGTGTTGGAAACCAATGTGAGTTGGCTTCTGTTTCCCCTTGTGTCCAAATTTGTTTGGGCTTGCCGGGCACTTCATAGTTGTTGTTGATATAGTAAAGCCCTCTATCTTCTGAAATGGCTTTGCTGCCTCCTACCGTTTTGCTATAGGGTTTTGCTGTATATTTTATTTGTATCGTGAGCGTATCATAGTGATGATAGGTCTTTGAAAAATGGCATAGTAGTTTATCTGCTTCTACTTTAAATACAACAGCTTGTTCACTCGGTGCCAACAATTTCACTTCATGAACCTCCATAGCCTTTGCATCTAATACCAACGAATCCGTAACATAACAATATGGGTGAAGACGTATCACTACTTCCCCTTTTGCTTCTTTTAGAAAACTATCTTTTACTTGCTGAAAAGGCTGTAAGGAGATATCGGTATGAAGAATATCCCATGGTAAGGATTGGGTAGTTTTCATTTCTGCCGTAGCCGTAGTTACTACTATTTCATTCAATGTTTTTTCTTGAGAGGGTGTATTCTTTGAAGTACCACAAGCCATTAAAAATGCAGTAGCTAC
>CALMXV010000340.1 GCA_937871155.1 uncultured Taibaiella sp.
CTTTTCGAATAGCTTGTAAACGTTTCCAAGGATCTTCATTTAAAAAGCGCATACATACATCAAATGTAGCACCTCCCCATACTTCCATACTGAAAGTTTGAGGATGTTTTTTAGCAAAGGCTTCAGCTACTTTAAGCATATCATGAGTACGCATTCGTGTAGCTATCAACGACTGATGTGCATCTCTAAGTGTAGTATCGGTGTAATGGATTTTAGTCTCATTTTTCAACCATTGAGATAAGCCATCAGGACCTAGTTGATTCAGTAAATCTTTTGTGCCTTTAGGATATTCGCTGATGTGGTTGTATTCGGGTAAGATAGGTTTATCAAAAATACGCTCATCATACTTCACCTTCACATCAGGGTTACCATTTATGGTGTATTCTGCTAAGAACTCTAGCATCTTTGTACCTCGGTCTTGACGTTGGGTAAATTGAAACAGCTCTGTATGTTCTTGAATAAAATTTACGGTAGCTTTTCCGGCTATAAACTCTTGATGCGTGATAAGGTTTTCTAAGAACTGAATATTGTTTTTAACTCCTCTTATTCTAAACTCTTTTAAGGCACGTAACATCTTATGTGAAGCCTCTTCCAAGGTCTTTCCTTGTGTACTTACCTTCACCAACATACTATCAAAGAAAGGGCTAATCTTCATTCCAGGATAGGTACTTCCTTCATCAAGCCGAACCCCAAAACCTGTTGCATTTCTATAAGTAATTAAGGTACCATAATCGGGTTTGAAATCCTGAGTAGGGTCTTCTGTAGTAATTCTACATTGAATGGCAAAACCATTTTTAGCAATAGCCTCTTGCTCACCAAGTCCAATTTCCGCATCACTCAGTCGATAGTTAGAGGCAACATACAATTGTGTTTTTATCAAATCCACACCTGTAATCATTTCGGTAACGGTATGTTCTACTTGTATTCTCGGGTTGACCTCAATGAAATAAATTTCCTCTTGTGCATCTACTAAAAATTCTACAGTACCTAGGTTGTTATACTGTACGGCTTGAGCAATTCGGGTAGCATAATCATAAAGTTTATTTCTAGTGCTATCTTGTAGATGTAGTGAAGGCGCCATTTCGACTACCTTTTGAAACCTACGTTGTACCGAACAATCTCTTTCGTATAGATGAACGATGTTGCCATGATTATCGGCAGCTATTTGCACTTCTATATGCTTTGGATTTTCTACATATTTTTCTAAGAAAACTGTATCATCACCAAAAGCATTTTTAGCTTCACTCTTCGCTTCATGATAGGCTTTAGTTAAGTCTTCATCATTTCTTACTACGCGCATCCCACGTCCACCACCACCGGCAGCAGCTTTCAACATTAATGGATACCCGATAATAGCTGCTTCTTTAATCGCTATGGAAACATCTGTAAGTGGTTCGGTATTGCTTTCTATTAATGGAATTCCGGCTGCTTTAGCAACTGATTTTGCCGTTACTTTATCTCCTAAAGCCGCCATAACCGTAGGTCTTGGGCCTACAAAGGTGATATCGTTATCTGCACACTTTTGTGCAAATTGAGCATTCTCTGAAAGAAATCCATATCCCGGGTGGATGGCATTCGCTCCATTTTCTTTGGCTACTTGAATGATTGCATCCATGTCCAGATAAGGCTTTAAAGGGTCGTTGTCTTGACCAATTTGGTAAGCTTCATCTGCTTTGTATCGATGTAATGAATAGCGATCTTCATAAGTATATATGGCTATTGTTGGGATATCCAATTCTGTGGCAGCTCTTGAAATTCGAACAGCTATTTCTCCGCGATTGGCAATTAGAAGTTTTTTAATAAGCATCTGATAGTGGTTTAATAAATGATGATTGGTTGACTAACGATTAATATGGGCATAAACATGTGTAAAAAGACACTAGCAAATAAACGGAATGAAAATTAATTCTAGCCATTAAAATTTGAAGGTTGAGATTTTTTAATAGCAACTTTCGAATCATGAATCATTCCGCTTTCGATACAAGGAACTTTGATTGGTGCTTATTCATTACGGCTGATGATATCAAAGACTCACTTCATAAAAATCAGCATCTATTGGAACTAATTCACCTATTGAAGATTTATCGGAACTATTATCTAATGACACAAGGTCGTCTTGAATTTCAAATAAGATTAAAGACGTTTTATTATTTCTCCACCAATCATTTTGAAGTAAAGTTGCAGCTTTAATAATACCGGTAACATGGCAATGAGTATCTGTACTGCTCCATTCTTGAATAGCAACAAAGGCATCTTTTGGTACTTGATGCAGTTTGTCGAAGCTTACATATACTTTCAAATTGAAATCCTGACTTAACTGTGATGGAAGCTGATACTTTAGTTTTTTGTATTCATACTTATATTGATAACGTAACGCTGACAAATCGCTTAAGACTGCTGAAGCAGTAGGGTAGCTACCGGCACCTTTACCATAAAAAAATTGTTTATCTGCCAAATTACTTTCTAACTCCACACCATTGTACTCATTTCTTACATTGTAAAGGCGACTTTCAGGTGCTATAAACTGTGGTAAGACAAAAGCGGCAACAGTGCCATTAGCAAGCTTTTTAGCTTGAGCAACTAGTTTAATTTGAAACCCTTTTTCACGAGCATAGGTAGCATCTTGTTTATTTAACGAAATAATTCCATTACATAATAATGTTTCAGGAGGAGTCACTATTCCATAGGCATGAGCAAGTAGAATGGCAAGTTTGTTTTGTGCATCAATACCTTCTATATCTAAGCTTGGATCAGCCTCTGCAAATCCTGCAAGTTGTGCTTGTTTCAAAGCAGTTTCAAAGTCTAAGGATTCTTCAAATACTTTGGTAAGAATATAGTTGGTAGAACCATTTATGATCCCACTGATGCTTTGCAATAAATCATTATCGTAATACTCTTCCAAATTACGAATCACAGGAATGGAGGCACAAACTGCAGCTTCGTAGAGGAAAGGAACTTGTGCTTCTTCTTGCAATTGCAATAAATATTCAAGGTGTTCAGCAATCAATTTTTTGTTGGCACTCACTACTGCTTTCCTCGATTTTAAAGCAGTAGTTACAATGCTAAAAGCAGCATCCGCATCACTGATTAATTCTACAATGACATTGATGTCATCATCTTCTAAAAGCTCAGAAGCATTGGTAGTAAACAATTCTTTAGGTGCATTTCTTGTTTTTTCTGGGTCTTTAATACAGATTTTTTTGATGCTGGCTTGTAACGATGGCGTTTGAGCAAGTACTTTATAAAGGCCTTCTCCTACGACTCCAAAGCCAAATAAACCGATGGTAAGTTTTGTGTGTTGCTGTTGTATAGACATAAAAATTTTCTTTTTGTGGATGAATGAATAAACAGTGGATTTGAAAATGATGCTTAGTTAATAGTTGCTAGTGTCGCTTGAGTAGTAAAGGCAGATTCCGTTTGCTGAAAAGCTTGTTCTAAATCGTGGATAAGATCTGTTACATCTTCTAAGCCTACACTTAATCGAATGAGCCCATCGGCTACACCGGCTGCTTGACGTTTAGATGCCGGTATTGATTTGTGAGTCATGGTTGCAGGATGACACAGTAAACTCTTAACCCCTCCTAAGCTTTCTGCTAGTTTGAAGTATCGAGTGCTTGTGGCAAAAACAGTTGCAGCTTGTTCGGAGTTTTCTTTTAAAACAAAACTAACGACACCTCCAAATGCTGACTGCTGCTGCGTAGCGATGGAATGATTTTGATGACTGCTTAATCCTGGGTAATGAACCGTAGCTACTGAAGGATGCGCTGCTAACCATTCGGCAATAGCAAAGGCATTACGACTATGTTGAGCTACTCTTAAATGCAAGGTTTCAATACCACGAATCAATAACCAACTATCATGTGGAGAGAGAATAGCGCCACAAGCATTTTGGATAAATTTTATTTGTTCTCCTAATGCAGCAGTCTTGGTAACTACTAGCCCAGCAATCAAATCGCTATGCCCCCCTAAATATTTGGTACCACTGTGTAAGACAATATCTGCCCCAAGAAGTAGAGGTTGTTGTAATGCCGGTGATGCAAACGTATTGTCCACACATACTAAAATCGAAGCATCTACAGCCTTCACTAATTCACATACTGCTTTGATATCCGTAATTTTCAATGTGGGGTTCGTTGGAGTTTCAATCCATATTAACTTGGTGGCAGGAGTAATGGCATTGAGTACGTTTTTAATGTCAGTGGTATCTACATAGTTTACCTGAATTCCAAACTTAGCATAGATATGCGTGAATTGGCGAAATGCCCCTCCATAAATATCGTCAACAGCAAGGATTTCATCTCCTGATTTTAGAAGTTTAACTACTGCGTCAATGGCAGCTAAGCCACTAGCAAACGCATATCCAGAA
>CALMXV010000341.1 GCA_937871155.1 uncultured Taibaiella sp.
TATTCGTATTCTGACAAAAATATTTTAGCAAGTCAGCTTCTCTTTGAGTAAGAAGATGATCCGATTTGCCATCACTAAGTAATAGTTCTGAGAAATTGAAATTGAGATTGCCTAATTTGAATTCTCCAGTCTCAGATTCATCTACTTTTTTAGTGCGTTTGATGTGTACATTGATTCTAAGCAACAGTTCTTGCATGTTGAAAGGCTTAGTAATATAGTCATCAGCACCACTAGAAAGCCCTGTTATCTTATCATCATCCATTACTTTTGAAGTAAGCAATAAGATAGGGATTTGTTCGTTTTTCTTACGTATTTGAGAGACGATGGTCAACCCATCTTTTTTAGGCAACATAATATCCATGATAATGAGATCAAAATTATGCTTCATGAATTGTTGATAAGCGGTTTCACCATCTTGACAATGGATAACGCTATATTCGCTATCTTGTAGCTTGTCTTTGAGTGCAAAACTTAGAGTAGGGTCATCTTCTACAAGCAGTATCTTTGCTTTAATTTCCGCCATAGCATGAATGGTATATTGACATCTAAAATAATAAAAATTTCTAAAAGCCATCGAATATTCTAGTTTTAATCATCAACAGATAACTTTATCAAAGAAGCTTTTTAAAAAAGTAACTCCCCAAAAGAAGGAACTCCCACTAAAAATTGTTTTATGAAATTTAAAACTATCCACTTGCTGCTATTGTCTTTGTTAGTTTGGGCATGTACAAAGCCCGACAAGACACCAAAGACTGTAACTCCTGACCCAAAAGATACTACACAAATAAAGGATACTACAAAGCCTAAAGACAGTACTCAACAACCAGTAGATAGCTTTATCACGTATCTTATCTTAAAAGGAAATAACTACTGCGAAAAAAATAGTTACCCTTTATACAAGCAAGCTTCTTTGTCCTTTATAGCCATTTTCGATAGTAGTTGTATTTATACTACTCTAGACCCCAACAATCAGGCGGATATTAATAAACTCATGGGCTTTTCAGATTGCACCACATTACATCATGCCAATAGCGCTCGTTTTGGTTGGAATTGGAAAGATGATAAGTTGCAGCTTCATGCTTACTGCTATGTAGATAGTGTGCGACAATATAAAAAACTCGGCGATGTAGCTTTAAACACACCTATACAATGTAAACTTGAAGTGCTTCCAGGAATGTATGTGTTTACGCTTGATGGGAAGAAAGATACGATGCAACGATTCTGTAACGATAGTATAGCAAATGGGATTAAGCTATATCCATATTTTGGTGGTGATGAGCCTGCACCTCATGATATCCGTATCAAAGTAAAGGAACTTCCTTAAGGTCGTAAAGAGGAATTATCGAGCCTTTTTTATTTAAGCCGTTGTGGGTTTTGAACTAAAAAATTTTCCCAACTAGCACTTTTAGCAGCACGGCTAATTCTTGTAGGTGAGTTGGAGTTGCTTTTTACAGGCAGGCGCATTTCATAATGATGGCAAAGTGCCACCGCAAGGGCATCGGTAGCATCCATAAAATGAGGTGTTTCTTCGAAGTGTAAGATACGTTGCAGCATTTCCCATACTTGTTCTTTCGTAGCATTGCCTCTTCCGGTAATTGCTTGCTTCACTTTTCTGGGGGCATATTCAGTAGCTTCTAATCCATGCATCATAGCTGCAGCTATTGCTACACCTTGTGCACGCCCTAATTTTAGCATACTTTGAACATTCTTTCCATAAAAGGGTGCTTCTATAGCTACTGCATGAGGCTGGTATTGGGTAATGAGAGTTTCCATTTTTCTGAATATCAATTCTAGCCGTTCTGCATGATTTTGTCGCTTGGCTAATTGCAACACACCCATTTCCAATAAGGATATCTTAGTTTTGTGCACCGATATTAAACCATATCCCATAACTAAAGTTCCCGGGTCGATACCCAACACAATATTAGTTTCATTTTGTAAAGCCATCACTTGAACAAAGCTACCAAAATACGCCTCAATTATATTATCGGATTAATAGTAACTGTGATTTTATTATGGGCGATCTATTCGCAAGTGCAAAATCAGCTTATACAAGTGGATGTAGGCACTGCTTTTCATGAAGGAGCGCATTGCTATTTGCTTCTTTCATTTTTGTTGCTACCCGTTAATCTGGGTTTAGAAATCTATAAATGGAAATTGTTGGTAGCTTCTGCTCAGCCCATCAGCAATGCAACTGCTGTCAGAAGTTTTTTTGCCGGCCTTGCCTTGTCGATTTTAACCCCCAATAGAATAGGAGAATATCCGGGCAGGATAATTTATCTAAAACAAAAGAATACTCCTCGCCTTATTAGCATTACATTTTTGGGAATGTTTTCCCAGTTTTTGTGTTTGATGATATTTGGTATTGCCGGACTGGTTTATTATAATATTATGACGCCAAGCTATTGGGCAAAACTTGTGCTGGTAGCCACTATTGTCGCTTCCATAGTTGGGTTTCTTATCTTCTGGAATTTTGAGAAATGGAGCCGTATTATTGAGCATTTCGAATGGTTGAGTAAGTTTAAAACCTATACAAAGCTGTTAAAAAGATTTACTATTAAAGAGCAACTTTCCATCTTAGCCATTTCAATGTTGCGGTTTGTAACGTACACCATTCAGTATTTGTTGCTACTATATTGGATGCATATTGAGATAGATTTGCTAACCGGATTTTGTATGGCGTGTATGTTTTTCTTTTCAATGGCAATCGTACCTTCTATAGCACTTGCAGAGATGGGCATCCGCGGACAGTTGAGTTTATTATTCTTTCAACAGTTTACTTCCAATAAAATTGGCATACTAATCGCAACTATAGTTTTGTGGTTTATTAACCTTATCATTCCGGCAATAGTAGGAAGTACATTATGGATAAAATTGCGTTTAATAAAATAAAAAAAATACAACGAGTTGTTTTACTCAGCTCTTTGTTGTTGTTGATTCATGGGCTTTGTAAGGCACAAATCGATTTTTGTGGGCTAAAGAATACTTCATTTAAAGTAGGCGAAAAGATTACCTATAAAGCCTACTATAATATGGGTATGATATGGATAGCGGCGGGCATTGCTAATTTTACGGTTCACGAAGACAAAGTAGATGGTAAAGACTATTTCCATGTGATGGGTGATGGTAAAACATTGAAATCTTATGAATGGTTTTATAAAGTAAATGACCTATACGAAAGCTGGATAGACCAAGAAACCTTATTGCCTAAAAAATTTTCAAGAAAGGTGAATGAAGGAAATATCTCCTTTAGTTCAGTTGCAAAATTTGACCAAGAAGAAATGAAAATTTATAGTGATAATAAAGTTTATAACTCTCCCAAATGCGTGCAGGATGTGCTTTCCAGTATTTATTATGCAAGGAATATAGACTATAATAAATATTCGCCGGGAGCTAAGATTCCTTTTAATATGTTTTTAGATGATAAGGTGTATAACCTTTATATCAAATACCTGGGCAAGGAGATAATCACTACCCGATACGGTACTTTTAAAACTATCAAGATAAAACCGCTATTGATAGAAGGAACAATTTTTAAAGATGGAGATAAGATGACCGTTTGGGTTTCAGACGATGCCAATCATATACCGGTGCGTATTGAAAGCCCCATCATTATTGGAAGTATAAAAGTAGATATGCTGAGCTATAGAAATTTGAGAAGTCCTTTGAGTTCTTTAATCCGGAAAGGCTCTTAAACGGATAAAGGATTTGGGAGTCAAGTTTTTTCACCTTTTACTTCAATAAAAAAAGCTACCCGAGTAGGTAGCTTTTAGTAATTAAGCGGAAAAACTAAGATATAAATTAAGCATTTATTTTTCTTACATTAACTGCGTTTTTACCCTTTTTGCCGTCTTGAACTTCAAAGCTCACACGATCATCTTGATTGATTTTGTCAATCAATCCTGTTGCGTGAACGAAAATTTCAGCACCGCCGTTATCGGGTTTAATAAAACCAAATCCTTTAGTTTCGTTAAAGAATTTTACTGTACCTTCTTGCATAAAAAAAACTATAAATAATTAATAAAGGCTAAAAATAAGATTTATTTAATACCATCAACAATTTTTTTCTGAAAGGATAAAAACTTATATAATGTTTAACAGAATATAGTTTTCGTATTTAATAGTTTAAAATCATTTTTCCCTTTACAAAAAAATATAAGGGTTTAGGGTTTAACGTTGTGAAGTAGTGGGTTTAACCCCTTACTATGAACGAGCACTTTTACTATTAACTATCAAAACTGTAAGCAACGTGTTAGGCTACTTATTAAATTCATTTATAATTGACACTAAATGAATTTTATTTTTTGTAAAGGGGTTTTCTTTGTGCAATTGAAAAGTAAAATTTTTTAAGATTTTGGGTTGAGCAGCGGCAGATATTTAAATTTTAATTCCAAACTTTTTTAACTTCTTTAAAGATTCAAATGTTTGAATTAATGCTTGTTCTTTAATCCTTTCTTTTTTGAATAATGAATTCTGAACTGTTTTGACATTTGCTAATTCCAGATTGTCGAAAATTTTTGTTTGGCTGGCGACATCTATAATTCTTTTCCAATCGTCTTTTGAAACCAACAAAAGTTTATCGTAAATAAATTTTACTTCGACAATTTCGGTTTCTTCCAATTTTGACAAGGCTTTAATTTCGTCAATAAGCATAGGATTTATCTGAACATAGTCTAACGTCTTTCTTCCAAAGGCTATTTCTTGTGCTGTTAGATTTTTATTCTTACGAAGATGGCTTACTAAATCAAAGGCAATAGACCAATTGAAGCCGTCTAGTTTTTTAGCGTCAATGTAGATTCTGAAACCGTCCCAAAATTTCAATCCCATTTTTTGAATTTCACTTATGACATAAATTGAATCTTCAACATTATTTGTATCAATTTCTTTTTCTTTTTCTCGCTGTCCTTTTTCATCTTCTGAAATCAAATACACGTTTAAAATCAAAATCAAATCTTCGGAATATGCTGTATTCTTCAACTTTTCCCACGAACTAGCACGTTTTGCGTATTCAGAAATCAAATTTCCACTAGCTTCGTTGACGATGTGATTATATACAAAGACCAACAATTTTGATAAATGACCGCTTACAAAATCATCAATTTTTTGTTCTTCATAAATCTTCCACAAATCAATTCTGTTGTTTGTCAAATGGTGTAAATACGAAACTGCGTAAGCAACGGAAAGAGCTTTTAAATTGGTGTCGCCAATAGCGTTTATGCCTTTTCTCCCGAAAAGTTGGTCAATGGTTTTGAACAAAATTGCATTGGCAATCAACTTACGATAAAAATTCTCGCCTGGCAGTTTGTTTTTACTGACTAAATCGGTGATTTTTTTGGTGTAGTGAATAAAGTTTTTCTGTGACCCTTGTGCTACAAAATGCGGTTCTAATTCCCAACCGTTGATGAATTTTGCAACATCTGATTTTACAAATTTCAGGTTTGACGGATTTTGCTCTTTAAATTTCTTTTGCTGTGCAGGCGTTTGTTTGTTCAGTGTTTCTCGATATTGCCCGTTTGCACGTTCAAAGAACCATAAACGAGATTGATTTTTGTTTTCAGGATTGACAACATACTTTTTCCTTGACAAGTTTTCAATTTGTACGAAATATGGATTATTTGACGATAAATCTAATTCAGAAACTTTGTTCTGACTGTTTGCAAATCGTGAAATATTGGGGACTTCAATGTTTTTTTGTTCTTTATCTTTGATAACTGTTAGTTTCATCTGAACAAAAATTTTGCTCAAATCCGCATCTTTAAATTTCTTTTGTGTGTGATACAATGAAGCCGTTGTTTGCCCTCCATTCACAATTTGGAAATCGTTGAGTTTTGTAATAACTAATTGTTTGTCCACAAACTTTGTTTCAACGCTTTCGGCTGTTGCTGTAATACCGTTATTGTACGGCAAAAACATTTGTGGTTTATTGCGAATGGTATCTCTGATTCCTTTGTTGAATTTTCCTGCTTGTCCTAAAAAAGCACGAACATTACTTTCCAATAATTCATTTGAAAATTCTTTGTAGAGTTTTGCCAAAATTTCGCCCGGCACAATCGCCAAATAACAGTCGTACATTTCATCAATGCTCGGTACTTGTAAACATTGCAAACCCTTTCCGTCTTCTGTAAAACTTTCAAATTCTATTTCAATGGGTTCGTGAACGCTGTTAGATTCATTGATTTTGAATAATCGTGCAAGGTCCCAAGTATGAACGAAAACATCAGCGTCCCCAACTTCAATCTTTTCTTTGTCGTGATTTGAAAAGCCGTTAATCAGAAAATAAACATTGATACGGTCAAACTCTTTCCCTTGTTTTCCTATTGTTTCAATCAAATGATATAGTTCTGTGTTTGATTTATCAATATAGTCAATATGGCGTTTTAATGCAGAGTTAATAAAA
>CALMXV010000342.1 GCA_937871155.1 uncultured Taibaiella sp.
TCACAAAGCTCTCTAAGCTGTGGTTCTATTTCATCATATACTTGCAATTGACCCGCATTTACAATACCCATATCCATACCGGCTTTGATGGCATGGTATAAGAAAACGGCATGAATGGCTTCACGCACCGTATCATTTCCTCTAAAAGAAAAAGACACATTACTAACACCACCACTTACTTTCGTTAATGGCATCCGCTGCTTGATGATACGTGTTGCTTCTATAAAATCAACGGCGTAATTATTGTGATCTTCAATACCTGTAGCAATGGCAAAGATATTGGGGTCAAAGATGATATCTTGTGGTTGGAATCCTACTTTTTCCGTTAGGATTTTATAAGCTCTTTCACAAAAAGAAACTCGTTTATCTAACGTATCTGCTTGCCCGTTCTCATCAAATGCCATTACGATAACTGAAGCACCAAACGCTAAGCAAATAGTAGCTTGCTCAATAAATGCGGTCTCACCTTCTTTAAGTGAAATAGAATTGACTACACATTTCCCTTGAATACACTTCAGCCCTGCTTGAATGATGGAAAACTTAGAGCTATCCAACATGACAGGTATCTTGGCAATATCAGGCTCACTTTGCAATAAGTTAATAAAGGTTGTCATGGCCAACTCTCCTTCGAGAAGGGCATCATCCATATTAACATCTAATATTTGTGCCCCTCCTTCTACTTGTTGACGAGCAACGGATAAAGCTTCTTCGTATTTATTTTCGCGTATAAGTCTTGCAAATTTTTTAGAACCGGTTACATTAGTACGTTCTCCTACATTGACAAAATTGGTTTCTGGACGCACTACTAAAGGCTCTAACCCACTTAATCGTAGGTAAGGATATATTACTGACATGATGTTGCTAAACAGTTGTATTTATAATAGTAAACAAGTGACAAAGATAATAAAACATTGATGAGCTATGAGGGTTACTTATAGCTGTTTCATAGTGATTTGATATAGGCAAATAGCCTTTGTATGAGACCTTTCAATCAAAAACACGTGTAGTATGTTGCTGAAATCGTTAGAGCTGTTGTGCTAATGTATATTTTCTTCCCTTGTTTTGTTCTTGTAACCAAGCCATTAATGGATGGAAGTACTCCAACATAGCTTGTGCGTTCAACTCATCACCGGTAGATTCTTTCAATACTTCTCTCCAATCTTTTGACGCCCCGGGGTACATTATTTTTTTCAAGAAGTCACCAATACCTTTTTGTCCATAATAGTTGGTAGCTCTTGGGTCTTGATGAAGAATTTCTTTGGCAATATGGTTATGCAATTGATAAAGCAACACATAAGACAAGGCATAATCGTAGTACTGAGCGGCATCGTCATTGATATGTGTTTTAGTCGCAGCATCGCAATACTCCTCTCCCCTTTCTGATGGTGGCACAATCCCTTGATATTTTTTGGTAAGTTCCCACCATTTAGCATTGAATTGGTTTTCCGGTAGGTTATCGGCATAAAGGGCTTTTTCAAAATTCCCCATTGTTCCACAAGAGAAAAACATAAACACAACCGTATTCAACGCTTCTTTTAACAGAGCTTGTACACTATCCGTTTTCACGGTAGCTGGTATCAATCCTCTACCAACTAGATATGGTTTCTGCATGGCTGCTAGTCCCATCATACTTCCAATAGCTTCATGATAGGCACGATTAGCACCGCCACGAAGCAAGGGTGGTACATCCGGATTGGTATAGGTCATGTAGTAATAGATATGTCCCAATTCATGGTTGGCTGTTTCCCACCATTCTGTATTAGGTTCTACACTCATGAGGCTCCTCACATCTTTGTCAAGGTCTATATGCCAAGCAGAGGCATGATTATTTTTTTTCACTGCACTATCTGTAGGATAAGGATAAAGGCTTGACTTATCCCAAAAAGACTGTGGTAAAGCTGGGAAGCCGATGCTCGTATATAATTTCTCTCCTTCTTTCACAATCCATTCTTTAGATTTTGTGGCTAGCACTTTGTCCAAATCAACCCCGGTAACAGTAACAGCGCTACTCCAATCTTGCCCCCAGCGATTGCTAAGCCAATGTGCCGGTATATAATCAGGCACTGTAGTTTGATGATATTTCTTAGCTAGTTCATAACGCATCCAAGTGTGTAACTCACGGTACAAAGGATACAGTTCGTTCATCAGCTTATCCATAGTTTGCATCATTTCCGGAGTAGTCATGTTATAATCCGACACTTGATACGTAAAATAATCCGAATAGCCTAAACCCTGCACCGTTTTATTTCTTAGGTTCCGAAGATTCACTAAGCCTACTTTCAAACCTTTACCTACTTCTTTGCTCGCATTCCAGACGGCTAAGCGTTGTGTTAAGTCTGTCGAGGCTTTTAATTGGTCGTCTAATTCATTTGTACTTACTTTTTTCCCATTAAGTAAGTATTGATATCCATAAAGTTTTTGGGTTTGTTCACTTTCTGCTTTGATACGTTCTTTTACTACACCTGCTATCGTTTGTGGGTTATTGGCGGCCGCATAAAGGATAAGTTCTAATTGCTTTCTTTGTTTGCTATCTAACTCATCTTTAAATGCAAGGTATTTTTGTGCTTTTTCAATATTGTCTTTACTGCCAGTAAATGCAGCCATGGCTTCATCTGCTGTTTGTGCAGCTTTTGCAATCACGGTATCTCCTTCTTTAATTTCAATATTGGCTAGCCATTGCGCTTCTGATGAGCTTTTGTAAAGCTTTACATACTCTGTAGTATAGGTGTCTAAAAAATTTTGAACTTCTTGATTCGGGGAGGTAACTTTTGCATTATGACCCGATTCTTGACAACCGGAAACAAAAATGCTAGTAGCCATTGCTGCAATAAGGGTATATTTCATAAAAATGGATTTATGTAAAAATAGGTTATTACTCAGTTAAAAAATTAGTAACGGATGCTATTCATTGTAGGTTAAAAAAATGGGCAGTTCCATCTTATTACAACCCATTATTAGTATGCTAATAGAAAAAGGTTTCGTTGTAACGACTTGCCAACAACGAAACCTTTTATTTCATAAGAACTATTTAATCACATAAGTATTCATAGCTGTATTCATCAGCTATTGCACCAGATACAGTCATTTTAATTATCTTACCTAGTGAATTATATTCATAGTGAATATTAGTTGGTGTACCGTTATTCGTAACCATTGATTTTAATACCGATTTATTGATTACGGACAACGCTCCATTGTCCAATGTTTGCATTATTTGTAAATAATCTCCATCCATAAATAGCTTATTCTCGTCATAGATATACGATGTCACAGCCTTAGTAGTATTGTTAACCGAATTCGTCATGTTTCCATCAATATAGGTCACCATGGTTGTATCGGTCATACCATTAGATGCCGTTTTTACGATACGATTCAAATGATTCTCTCCATCGTAAAAATAGTAGGTTACAGCTTCTGTAACATTTGCTGTATTTTTTTCAGTCAATGAAGCAATCTTTCTATCAGGTGTTAATACTAAATATTTCGTTCTTTGTATATTCCCATTATTATCCTTTTCAGCCACAGTTATTGTTCCTACACCATAGGTAAATGTCTTGACCCCTCCTTCGATTCCGGTAGTTAATATGGAAGCGATTCTTCCTTCATCATATACAATCTTAGTGGATGAGTTGACTTGATTTTGTTGTGTGTTAATAATAGAAGTAATTCTACAAACGGTAGTCTTTTCATCAGTTTTATTGCATGAAGAAATTGTAGCAGCAAACGCTCCGATAGTTAAAATGGACAGTAATGATTTCATGGTTTTTGTTTCTTTATGTTGGATAAATGTTTATTCTATTATCCTTAAAAAAAATTGAGCTTGTAAGATATGTTATTTTTTCAGCAGACTATATATTTTATTCGTATGAATTTACATAATCGATTAACAGGTTCGCTAGATTGTCAATATTATTTAAGCTTAATTCTGTATGCACATCAAATACATCATGATAAAAGCCTTTAGCCCCTAGTCCAAAAATAAAAATGGCTGATACTCCTTTTTCACTAAAAGAGTAATGGTCACTATTAGCTGTTTGTTCACGTTGATTCAGCTTAGGCAAGTAATTTTTTCTAGTATTAATGGTTGCTAAACGGCTATAAGCTGCTTCTTGCTGTTGTCCATTGACAATGGTTATTCCATCAGTAGCATCACCCGTCATGTCGAGATTGACGACCATTGCTATCTTATCGAGAGAAAAAAATGGATGTGCGGCATAATATTTAGAGCCCATCAATCCTGCTTCTTCTCCACTAAATCCCATAAAAGCAACTGAATATTTAGGCGGGTTTTTAGAAAAATAATCGGCAAGATATAAGAGCAAAGAGGTGCCGCTGGCATTATCATGAGCACCGGGGAACATCGTAGTTCTTCCCATCATGCCCAAATGATCCAAATGTGCTGAAAACACAATAAACGAATCGGGTTTTACGGTTCCCGGCATATAGGCAATCGCATTTTTATTTAGGTAATCAGGCAAAAATTTATTTTGAACTCTGGCATCTATTTTCTTGATACGCTTCGGAAGCACGGTATCCTCTACCGTAAAAATAGTAGCCGCGACGGTATCTCTAGCAACCGACCAAATCATCTTTCCATGTTTAGGTAGCAGGTAAACGCCTTTGGGTAACTGCTTAGCAAAAGTTCTTCTATTGAGTTTTAAATATTTTACTAAGGTGTCATAATCTTTAAGTACATAAGCATATGATGTCTGTAGGCTTGCTTTTACAGCCATCCAACTACTCGAATCTTTAACCTCCGCCAAGCGTATCGTCTTTGTTTTCATTTTAGATACCTGCACACCGCTACTAGCCTCTTGAATGATATAATCAACACCCGGCACGAGTTCTTTCTTATTTAACTTCAAATACATCTCCCCAGGAAAAGTATTTACAGGGAACGTGTATTCTTGTAAATATCCCATCTCCTCCGTAAAGGCATATAAACCCATCTCCTGAAATTGGCGAGCTACGTATTGTGCCGCTTTATCAGCACCTTTCCCTACATATCCTCTTCCTGAGAAACTCTTACCAGATAAGGTTTTCAAATGCTGTCGTATCCAAGTTTTTTCGCTCTGAGCCTTTGCTTGGAAACTCAAACAAATCAAAAAGATGATGCTAATTAATTTATTCATGTATTAAGTATTGAGCGTTACAGTACGCTTTGTAAGGCTAAAAATAATGCTATTCAGAAAAAAACTAAAAAGAGAAAACCCATCCAAAAGACGGGTTTCAAAAACAAAGACCAATGATAAAAAGATTATCTACCACATACACCGGCAAATTCCATAATATAGATAGCATATCGTGCACCTTCTTTTGCTAAATCTACTGTTTCAAATGGCTTGCTGGCAGCTAATAAGTTAGTTTTAGTTTTAATCTTATATTCCAAATTTGCTTGGCTATCCGCAGATTTTGTTTTGCGAAGAAATTTTTGATCAGATGCAATACTGTTTTCCATCAACTTTACTGCATCAGCATACTGTTGCTTTGCTTTAGTAAAATCGTTTTTCTCTAGGGACGCTTTAATTTCACTATACTTTGCATGGATTTGTTCTTTCTCTTGAGCCATCACTACTTGATAATCGTTACTCTTTTCTGCCTTTTGCGCATAGGCTACATTAGATAGTATCAAAACAGAAAGTGCAAATAAAATACGTTTCATTGTCTGGAATTTTTTTTTAAAAATAATTAATTATCACTAATAAACACAAAGACGGTACCGTACCCCCTTTTCAGTTGGGTAAAGATGCAAACTTTTTTCTTAAAATTTTTGATGATTTTTGAATCGATGTTTAAAACTTGTCGTTGGATTGCCTTGGTAACATTGGGATGCTTGTTCCTGCAAGCATGTTCAACGTCAGTTCCTAAAGAAAATCAGCTTAAGGCTGCTACACTTCAGAATAATAAAGCACAAGCTATCTTAATCCATCAAATGCAATCTGGAGACTTGGCACTTAGACTAGGAAACGACTTAACCAGTTTTACGCTTAGTCAACTGAACAATCGAGATAAAAGTTTTTCTCACTGTGGCATAGTATCCATTGAAAATGGCAATATTTACATTTATCATGCTATTGGAGGCGAATACAACCCCAATCAAAAACTAAAAAGAGAGACTCCTGAAACATGGTTTTCACCCGTACATAATATTGAAATTGGGTTAGCACGGTATTCCATGGATAGCCTTCAAAAACTAGCCTTGGTAGAGCAAGTAAAAGCTTATTATCGGGAAGAAAAGGAATTTGATATGCAATTCGATTTAGCTACTAATGATAAATTATACTGTGCTGAAATGGTGTACAAAGCCATACAAATAAGTACCCGTGATAGAGCCTACTTACCTACCTCTACCCAATTTGGAAAACATTATGTAGGCGTGGACGACCTCTTTCTCAACCAACACTGCAAGCTCATTGGTCAGCAAAAATTTAAATAGTACCTTCGGCTAAAATTTATAATAACAAACGACAAAATGAAAAAACAACTCTTAACATTTATCGGTGCGCTATTTCTTACCATCGGTTTTGTTTCTTGTAACTCTAACACCCCAAAAGAAACGGCAGAAAAATTCTTAAATGCCTTCTATCACATGGATTATGATGGTGCCAAATCTCTTGCTACCAACGATTCTAAAGCTACCATAGATTTGTTTGCCCAATTTGCTACTGCTATGATGAGCGACTCTATGAAAGCAGAAGCCAAAAAGATAAAGATTGAAATTAAAGATGAGAAAATTGAAGGGGATAAAGCGACGATTACTTATACTACTTCCGAAGATGGCAATAAACTAGAACGGAAACTTAACTTGATAAAGCAAGGTGAAGGTGAGAAAAAAGACAACGGAAAATGGCTTGTTGCTTGGAGCAAACAAGACAGCATGACCGATACAGAAGGCGAAAATGAACAAGGAATCTCAGAGCCGGCACCTACAGAAAATGGCAGTGTAGATACTTTAGTTGCGCCTCCAGTAGATAGTACGCAACATCCTTCTTCAAATTAATCAACATAAAGAAACTTATAAAATGGCTGCTAGTTCAGCCATTTTTTATTGCACATACCCAAAGAACATATAACATAAGAGAATAGAAGTAAGGATTCCTATCAAATCAGCTAATAGCATAGCCCCAACCGTATAACGTGTGTTCTTTACAGACACAGCTCCAAAATAAACGGCAATAACATAAAAGGTAGTATCAGAAGAGCCTTGTAAGATACACGAAAGACGACCGGCAAAGGAATCAGCACCGAAAGTTTTCATCGTATCTACCATCATGCCTCTGGCTCCACTACCACTTAGTGGCTTAATAAGTGCTGTGGGCAATCCATCTACAAAACGGGTATCACTACCTAATGCCAAAAACAAATTTTTCATACCATAAATTACTACATCAAAGCTACCACTCGTTCTTAATAAGCTGATGGCTACTAACATGCCCACCAAATAAGGAATAATTTTTACGGCTGTTTCAAAACCTCCTTTAGCTCCTTCTATAAAAGCATCAAAGACATTAATTTTTTTATAGAGTGCTCCAAGTACGATGACTAAAAAAATTATTAAAATCAACCCATTGCTCAAAGCCCCTGAAAATAGATTGACCCCTACTACATCTAAGGTTCGAATATAAACCACCAGCAATGCAATTAAAGCTGACAAGCCTCCTACCCAAGCAAGAATCACCGGTTGCCAAAGTTTTATTTTCTGCTTGATAGAAACTATTGACATGGCAGCCAAAGTAGCTACAAACGTAGCTATCATACAAGGGATAAAAATATCCGTAGGTGAAGCCGCTTTCATCGCAGCTCTAGTAGCGATGATACTTACAGGAATCAAGGTAAGTCCAGAAGCATGAAGACAAAGAAACATGATCTGTGCATTGCTAGCCCTATCTTTTGTTGGATTCAACTCTTGTAAACTTTCCATAGCCTTCAGCCCAAATGGAGTAGCTGCATTATCTAAGCCTAAAAGATTAGCAGAAAAGTTCATCATCATATGTCCATGTGCAGGATGTCCTTTGGGCACTTCGGGAAATAATTTGGAGAAAAAAGGTCCGATAATTTTTGACAACACTCTTATGCCACCAGCTTTTTCTGCAATACTCATCAAACCCATAAACAAAGCCATGATGCCAATCAAGCCAATACAAATATTCACTGCTGTTTTACAAGTTTCGATAATGCCATCTGCGTGTTTATGCAAATGAGCTTTAATAGAATTAAAGGTATAAAATGAAATTGCTGTATTGGTTGGCAAATTCGATTGAGCTTGTGCCTCATCTTTACTTGCTGCAATGACCACCGATGGTAGCTGTATGGAATCAGCAGGATAATATCCATAGCCTTCCAGCATTTTTTGATAATTCTCTTTCGAGGTAGTCGTAGGAGCTCCTATCATGTGATAATAAACCGTATCGTAAGCATCATCTGCTTTGCCGGTTACCATTCTACTGAGGATGTTTCGATCTCCGGTCATAAATTTATAACCAGCCACCATCACTGCAATTAATATAAAGGCAGACCAAATTCTGCTTAATGCCATAGAACGTTTATTTCGCTGTAAGAATTTTTTTTCAATCTTATTATCATAGCTGCTGTGTATTCATTGTAGGTGGAAGTAATTCAACGGGCTGATACGTCATCATTTTTTCCAGCAAGTCTTCGATGTCATCACTTACTATCAACATTTTCATGTAGGCTTCTTTTACAAAACCTTCTAACAACATGTTGTTGAGCATTGCCATAAATGGTTCATAAAATCCATTACAATTGAGGATGCCAATAGGTTTCTGATGCAAGCCAAGCTGTGCCCAAGTCATCATTTCAAACAATTCGTCAAGTGTGCCCCATCCTCCGGGCAAAGCGATAATACCATCGCAACGCTCATACATTTTCAACTTTCGTTCATGCATGGTTTCGACAACGATAGTCTCTGAAATTGCTTCGTGTATGATTTCTTTATCTTGTAAAAACTGCGGAATGATACCAGTTACTTTTCCTCCATGTTGTAAAGCGCCATCGGCTACAGCCCCCATCAATCCTAGTTTGGCACCTCCATATATCATACTACATTGTCGGTTGGCTATAGCGGCACCCATCTGATAAGCCGTCTCAATATATACAGGAATATATCCTTCACTAGCACCACAAAACACGACAATATGTTGAATCATTTGTAAAATATCTTCAACAAATATAATAAGCCACTAAATTTTATAGCACCTTATTTTATCGCTTTATCCACACAAAAAACAGCCTTAGCATTCACTAAGACTGTTCTTAAAAACGAAATTAAAATTATTAATGCTGCACTATCATCTTCTCAACTGCTTTGAAACCTTCGCCTACTATAGCAAGTGTATAAACACCATTAGGAAACGAAGCCATATTGATAGTAGAATTTAAGCTTCCTCCTTGATGATGCTCAGGTTGTTGTTGCATAAGTTGACCTGCCATATTATAAACTTGAAGTGAGTAGTTGCCTTTTTTCAAAGTTGTTATAGAGATGGAAGCTTGGTTGATGATAGGGTTCGGCTGCACGAGAATCTTATTGTCTTTGGCTGTAGCATCTTCTACTCCTAAAGCTGTCGAATAGGAGAATGGATAACCAATCGTATTGGTACCACATACATTTTTACCATTCAAAGGAACAATCGTTACTAAATAATTAGCTCCGGCACTTAAAGGCATTGTAATGTTCATATACGTATTGTTGGTTAATGCTTCTTGTCTTATAACGGTCGGAAGTGCGGCACTTGTTATCTTTACATAATAGTATTCTGCACCGGGTACATTATTCCATGAAATCCATTTAGTGTTCGAATAAATCATGTTGTTTACCGGATTGATAACGGTTGGCACACTCATAGCAGCATAAGGAGTTGCTGTTTTAGTTCGTAGGTAATTTCTTTTGTTGTATAAATTGTTGCGCATAGCTCCAATTTGTAAGGTGCTAAATCGTGTCATGCAAGCATCATCAGAGTAAGACATATATAGAGTAGGGTCAGGCTTAAGCGTATCACCGGTTTGATCTAGCAATACGTTAAATCCATTATATGGGCAACTCCAACGATTATATAAATAGTCTGCATCTGTATCACAAAATCCATCACCAGCTGTTGTACAATTTGCACCTACGCCTCTACGTACAAGCTCTTGTTTGCTCATTGTAGGGGTATTGCCATTTTCCCAACCATAGAAAGTATGAGGTAACCCAAAATAGTGTCCTAATTCATGAACGAGAGTAGTACTATTAACTGCAGCGCATTTCTTACCAATTGCTACTCCATCAGCGCCCGGTGAAAAATAGCCACAGGTACCAGCAGGGTCTTCCACCAAATAAACATTAGTGGTTTGCCCAACATTATTACTCTGCATCATCTGATAACCTGTACTAAAGTCATGTTGATAATAGCTGGAGTTGCTTATAAAACGAATAGGCCATGCTATATAAAAATACATACTCACAGGTGCATAGCGTGTGTTTAGATTGCAGATTAATGGGAATAAGTTTTGCAATGGGTATCCTCCGGTTCCATCATCTTTTGAAACTATATGTATGGTCAGTGGAATACTGTCAACCGTAGTAGTTGTTTTATGTTTTACAGCATTGTTTGACTGTACAAAATCATAAATTGCTTGCATCTCTTCTTGTGTTGTTACCGTACCACAACCATCACCAGCAAGGCTTTGTGCGTTTGATGCATAAGAGAATAGGCTCAACGCAGTTATTAAAAACATTTTTTGCATGGTACAAATTTCAGGAATTCCTCGTTACAATTAACATAAAAAAAACTCCTTCAAAACGAAGGAGTTTTAAGCCATTGAAAACGAATCTTATTCCACTATAAATTTAGCAGTGCCTTGTTCTTTGCCATTGCTAAGATTCAACAAATACATGCCATTAGAAAGATGGAAACCAGCGATAGTTATTGCTTGTTTGCCAGTTTTGCAATTAAGATCTTGAGTAAATACGACTTTACCGGTAAGATCCACAATTGATGCTTTGTAACTTCCGGCTTTTACATCAGTGATAATAGCTAAGTCATTAGCAGATGCAGTACCCACAACTGTAAAGTTTAAAGATGCTTTAGAGGCACTTTGAATTCCTGTAATTGGGTTGGTCAAAGAGATTTCATCCAGCTTCCATTGTGCAGCACTTGTAGTGGTAGATGTATATTTAAACCCAATGAAGAAAGGAGTTGTTTTATGGCTGTTTAATGCTGCCATGTACACATTCCAGTTGGTATCTACAGTTGCAAAATTGACATTTAAGTCTGTCCAAGTAGCGGTATTAGGGTCACCTACGCCTGTATAATTGCTAGACACTAACACATGAATATCATCACCAGCAAATTTCTTGAAGGCTCTAAAGTTCAAGGTTGGATTAGCCATTGCTGATAAGTCTAGTTGTGGCGTCAACAACCAATCTTCGTTTAGATTGTTTCCACTTTGCTATCCATTTATAGAAACAGCAGCTGTACTATTGTAGCCAAAGGCTGTACAGTTCCATTGTTGAGAACCAACAACGCTATACTTCATCCATCTTACTGGTAAATGTGATGGCATAGCACCACATGTAGTATCAAAATTTTCAGTTAGGTTAGTCATTGGAGGAGGTGGAGGAGCAATGGTAGAGAACGTCCAATCGGTAGTATCATAAATTCCTTTACATACAAACCCTGCTGTATCGAAAGCAGTAGAATCATAAGTAACATAATAGCTTTTACCCATAGCTAAGGTAACGCCACTGATAGTAACTTGAGTATTAGCAACAGCTACATTAGGTGCAGTAACGGCAATAGTTTGAGAGGTTTGGTCTGTAACGTTTTTAACAAAAATATTTCCGGTTCCTTTATTGACACTTCTATCGAAAGTTACCATCAAATTGCTTGCAACAGGTACATTGATGCTATTATTAGCCGGACTTAAAGACATCACAACAGGATTATAAACTGTCGGAGCTGCTCCAGTCCAAGTTAAATTGAAATCATCGATACCGGTAGTAGTTCTGCTTCCTCCTGTTGATGACACAGAAACATTTAATGCTGCTATACGAATCCACACATCTCCGGATTGATTGTCTAATGCAGTACCAAAGTTTACGGTCAATGCATTGTTTGAAAAACTATTTCCGCCTACGGTTTTGTTACCTACAACTGTTGCTGAGGTAAATGAGGTTGGGTTGCTACCAAACCCGTAGTCAACCGTCCAAGTAGTAGCCCTAGCAGAAGTAGAATCTAGCGATTGAAGATTAAAGGCTAATTGAAAATTAGTAAGACTAGCGGTATTGGCAATATGCAAAACAAAAGCAGCCCCCGAATCACTTTGTGGAAAACTAGAACTTGTATATCCAACCTGTCTTACGCTAAGTGCTCTATCTGTTACCGCAGCTTGTGCAGCAGTATTGGTGCCTATGGCTGCAAAGTTAGGCTGTCCATTAGCTGATGCAGAGTTACGAAAACCACCCGTAGTGCTTGTCCATTGCGTAGCTGCAGCAGTATATTTTGTGGCAGTCACATCATTTCCTAGGGCACTGCTGGTAGCGCCGGTATATAAAGCCCAACCTACAGGAAGTGCCGTACCGATATTATCAAAGTTTTGGGTATAAGAGGTACCCGACAAAGAAAGCTGTGCCATTGACATCTGCGATATAGCAGCCGCTCCAATAAGTAATGCTAATTTTTTCATACAAATAATTTAGTTTGTTTTGTTGATTACTATTTACAAAAATCCGTGTATTAAGTTGTAAATCAAAAATACACGGATTATTTTTTTATTAAGAATTGAACCTATTAAAGTATCTCTTTCTTCACTTCTTCTAAGATATCTAAAGTTTCTTCTTTACTATTTCCTTCCGCATAGATACGCAACAAAGGCTCTGTACCGGAAGCTCGCAACATCACCCAACCGCCGTTATCTAAATGATATTTCACTCCATCAATAGTTTCACGTCTATTAAATGTGTATTTACCAAATTTAGCATAGCCGTTGTCCACTGCCGTTTTGATGATTTGTTCTTTCTTAGTGTTTTCTAGGGTTAGGTCATTTCTTTCATATACAAAAGCCCCTACTACTTCATACACTTCTTGTATCAATTGTTTTAAAGTTTTACCTGTTTCCGTCATGAATTGATACAACAACAAGCCGTCATAGATGCCATCTCGCTCCGGGATATGTCCTTTTACAGCGATACCTCCACTTTCTTCACCGCCTACTAACACATCTTCATGTACCATGATTTCGCTGATGTATTTAAAACCAATTGCTGTTACTTCTACCGGAAGTTGATACGTTTCGCACATTTTCTTTACTCGATCTGTAACTGAGAAAGCTATGGCAACTTTGCCGTTCATCCCTTTATACTTATATAAATAATGTACTAGCAATAATAAGATATGATGAGCATCTACAAAGTTGCCGTCTTCATCATACAAACCTATTCTATCCGCATCGCCATC
Source organism: uncultured Taibaiella sp. (assembly GCA_937871155.1). Lineage (GTDB taxonomy): Bacteria > Bacteroidota > Bacteroidia > Chitinophagales > Chitinophagaceae > JAFIGV01. The sequence goes on from CALMXV010000342.1 coordinate 13,455, forward strand.
CGTAGCTAAACCTATTTTTAACTCTGGTGTATTCCGCATGGTTGTTGCAAGTGCCTGTAAGTTTTTGTCTAATGGCTCAGGTGCTTGCCCCATAAAGCCTGGGTTGTTTTCGCAGTGTAACAAAATAGCATTGGGCAACAAGCGACGAACAACCTGTTGGCCAGCACCATACATGGCATCATACGCCATTTTATACGGTGATTGATTCAACGCCTTGAAATCAAATTTTTCTTGCAAATAGGCTACATACATGTCCTCCAAATTTACATATTCTAACAACCCTTTACCTTCCCAATACTCCAATGATTGTTCTTCATATGAATATTCCATGGGTATCAAGGCTTCAACAGCCGCAATATCTTTGGGGCTAGATGGCCCGCCATGTGCGCCTTTCAGCTTATAGCCATTATACGAAGGAGGATTGTGTGAAGCCGTAATCACTACACCCTGCTGTGCTTTCAAGTTTAAAACACCATAAGAAATCATCGGTGTGCTGATTGCCCCTTTTGCTAAAAGCACTTTGATACCATTGGCACATAGTACCTTTGTAACGGTCTCTGTAAACATCTCTCCACCAAAACGAAAATCATGGCCCACCACAACGGTAGCTTCTTTACCCAACCAAGCCGCTAAACCGGCACTTACTCTGGCTACATTATATACAGTAAAGTCTTTGGCAATAATAGCTCTCCAGCCATCTGTTCCGAATTTGATTGTATCTGGTGTCATCGTTATTTATATAATTTTATTTGAACGCGCAAAAGTAGCAAACCTTTTAATAAATAGGAGAAGGAATAATAACTGCTACCAAACACTTACATACGCCATCAAGCCTATATTCCCTACAAGTATTCCTTTTATGGTTTATGTAAAAAAAGCTTAAAACTCACTACAGCCCACTATACTCATTTCGGTTTCCATAATTTTAGCCTCGTGAAATTTTTGGTTGTATTTATAGGGCTTATCGGAGGCATTGTGTCATTCACACAAGCACAACAGCTTCGTGGTACTACCAAAGATGGTATCTCAGGACAACTATTGGCAGAGGTCATCATCACTAATGAACGCACCCACCAGCAAACACGCAGCAACCAACTTGGAACATTTTCCTTACCCGTAGAACATGGGGACCCGATAAGTTTTGTACTTTCAGGATATAAGCCCCAGCAATATCATGTGCCTAAAGGTCAAGGAGATGCTGAAATGCACATTTCTTTATTTCAAATGAGTTATGATTTAGATGAGTTTACATTTCGTAATAAATTCACTCGATATCAAATGGATTCAATAGAACGAAGAAGCACTTATGCTCGTGCATTATCTCGTCAAAAAGGAGGCAGTATCTTATCACCTGTTTCTTTTATAGCTGAAAAGCTTTCCCAAAAAAGCAAACGTACTTTTCAGTTTCAAAAAGACTTCAAGCAATGGGAAGAGGAAAAATTCATCGCTTCGATATATACTCCGGAATTAGTCAACTCACAAACTAAACTACAAGGAGATAGCTTAGCTCATTTTATGAATAGCCACCCTATGCCCTATGACTTTGCAAGAGGGGCTTCCGACTTAGAAATTAAAGTATGGATAAGAGAGCAGTTTAACTTATGGAATCGGTCAACTTTCGATACTATCACCGATCCTTAGATGTATCGCATTTCTACCAATAATAAACCCACTACCGGTATAGTAATGGGTTTAATAATATAAGGAATTATACTCCTTTAAAACATCGCTACTTTTTCATTCACCAAGTTTTTCACCGCACTCATCGGTATTCGTTCTTGTATCATGGTATCTCTATAGCGAACTGTTACAGTTCCATCATCTTTTGTTTGGTGGTCAATGGTTACACAGAAAGGTGCGCCAATAGCATCCATTCTGCGATAG
>CALMXV010000343.1 GCA_937871155.1 uncultured Taibaiella sp.
GAAGGTTTTTCTAGTATATTCCCGTCAATACTTACTACCGGTATTTTATTGCTTATAGATTTGTCTTTATTGACTAAGGCTCTTACTTGATACCCATTATCTATTAACGATACACAAAGGGCTGTTCCAAGATGACCTGTAGCACCTGTTACACCTACAACCATGACATATAAGGTTTGAAATAGGAAATTAGGTATAATTTCTTTAGAAAATTAGGTGAAAACACTCTTTTATTTAAAAAGTATATTAGAAATTAAGAGTTTATGGAGAAGATATTGGAGCTGGTAGGTTTGTTTTTATAATAGATAAGCATTAATGCTAAGGCAAAGAAAGGTAAACATGGTATCCGATAGCGGGACAGGGTACCAAAATTACCTGACGACAATCCTACTGCAAAAGCAAAGATGATAGTGAAAATGAGACAAAACTGTATGGTAGGGTCACTTACTATTGTTCGCCTTATTTGTAACAATCCAACTGAGAAAATAATCTTTAGGGTTACCCATAAAAATAGTGTTGTTTCAATGGCGCTAATAAATTGAATCGCCTTCCTAGTTTCCCATAAATAAGGTCTATATAAAGTAACATTTACCGCTAAAGGAAATTTTTTAAACATAGTGCTTAAAGAAGGGTCTTTAACACCTAAATCATAAGTTGAGCCTTCATCACCAGAGTTGATGGCAATGTTTTTATTTGTATAATAAGATGTTGCCGCAACATTTTCTAGAGAATACCCTCCTAGATCTGCTGCAAATTTTTGAGTAACGAAAACGAAGCCACCAAAACACCCTACTATTACCACAGCTTTTACTAAGGTTCGTGCAAAGGTGTTGGCGATATTATGCGAATAAGTAAACAATATCCAAAGTACTAATGCCGGCAGAAAGGCTAGTAAAATGTAGATTTTAATTTTTACTATCAACCAAAACATCAATACAAAAACTAGCAAATTGATGGGAGTGATTTTTCTACTTATAAGCATTCTAAAAGTACTGTAAGTAAGCCACCCCAATGCTCCCATACAAATAGTGTCTTTAAACAAGCCGGAGCCCCACATGATAGTAGAAGGAATAAACAAACAACACCAAGCTACATAGCGTGTGTATTCAGGATATTTAATAGCAAAAGTTCTAAACAATGCCCATATTCCGGTATAGGAAAGTGCAGCGAATAAAGCGGCAATAGGGAGGTAAGTAGTCATCGTAAAAATGCCTAAAAATGCAGCGATGGAAGACACGGTATATTCTGCACCTGTAGAGTACCAAATCATTCTAGAGATATAAGCAGAATAATCACCATCGTACCAAGCAGGAATGTGTAAGATAAGATTAAGCCATTTATTAAACGATTCAGAAAATGATTTGTTGATAATAAATGCATGATAAAAATATCCTTCTGTATCTCCACCACCATAGTAATATTGATAAATCATCCCAATTAATATTGAGCCTACAATTTTCAATGTCAGACCAGTCATAAAATAAGTTCGCCAAGGATGCCCTATCGGGTAATACTTGTTTCTAAAAAAGATGGCTATACTATAAATGATAACTAAGTAAAGTGGCAGTAAGAAATAGTCAAGTAATGTTATAAATTGCATGGTAATTTTTTAATACTGCTTTAACCAACCTACTATTTTCATGTGTGGTATCACAGGCTATTATGCGCTACAACAAGCTGCTGTTGGTAATTTTTCAAAAGTAAAACAATCGACCGATAAATTATCCTTACGTGGACCTGATTGTGGAAATGTGGAAATCACTTCAACTGTTGCTTTGGGTCACCGAAGATTATCCATCATTGATACTTCTCATGCCGCCGACCAGCCCATGAAGGACGCGTCTGGTAGGTATCTTCTCGTTTTCAATGGAGAGATTTATAATTTTAAAGAGCTTTCCCAATCCTATTTACAAGCTGTTTGGCAGCGTGTCGGTCGCCCCATTTTACAGTCAGACACAGAAGTATTGTTATATCTTTTGATAGAATATGGTGAGCACTGTTTAGCTTGGTTGAGTGGGTTCTTTGCCTTTGCTTTTTATGATAAAGAAACCAATGAATTGTTATTAGCAAGAGATAGCTATGGCAAAAA
>CALMXV010000344.1 GCA_937871155.1 uncultured Taibaiella sp.
TCTGTGTGTTCTTCGCTTTAATCTTACTAGGACTAGAAACATTTTTACTAACTAGAAACTTGCGAAACGCGACTCCAGAAAAGGCTTAAGGGAAGGCGTTATACAATTCTGGTTGCTGCATCTTGATAAATATGAACTATACCCGGCTTCATACCTATACCCAAACTACCAAAGCGGTCTTCAATACGCAATGCTTGTGCACCATTATAGGTAGCCCATTGCAACAATAGTTCCCAATCAATGTCAAAATGCTGCTGCAAAGTTTTTAACTCACTATAAATACATAGTTGGTCGTTGGAAGCTAAGCTATCCGTCCCAATACAAATTTTCATTTCTTCTTCCATTAACAGAGGTACATCCGGCAAGGTATTTTCAATATAGAGATTGGCATTAGGACAAAGACAAAAAAAGAGATTGGTGAAAAGATGTTTTACTTGTTGTATATCTTCTCGACTCGTAAAACTATTATGTACTAATAACAATTGATGTTGAGTTGAAATCCACTGCGAATAAGTTTGTAAAGAAGTAGTACCAGAAGGAGTAAAATGACTCGTATCAATGTTGAGATGATGAAGTAATGAATTTACAGCACCTGACTTATTGATATAAAACCAATTTTCATCTTCACACTCTTGATTATGGATGGATAAAATACTTGACTTGTCCCAAAAAGAAACTCTTTCAAAAAGCTTATCTGATACGGAATACGGAGCATGAAGTGTAATGGATGTCGCATCAACATCTGCAACATTTAAAAAGCTATCGTAAGTCGTTTTTGCATAAGAAAAACTCTTCTCTACTAAGGAAGGATTGAATCCAATCGCTTCAACAAAACTATGGAGATACAACTTTTTAAGAGGCATCAGATCAAGCGTATCGGTAGTGTTGGCGATATCCCCTACCGCTATCACTCCATTATCATGCAATTCTTGATAGGCTTGATTTCTAGCCGTTGCTTTCTCTGTTTCCGAATAGGCATTTCTACCCTTCGTTACCTGTTGTAAAAAAGAGATTAACCCCGTATGCTTAGGAATAAAACCTTTTAGATGCGATAGTTCTAAATGACAATGTGTATTGATAAATGCCGGACAAAGTATGCCCTCAAATTCAGTAGCCTCGCCAAAATACTCAGCAAGAATATTGAGGATTCTTCCTTCGTCATCTACTTCTAAAGCCGTATTCATGGGCAGAAATTGCTTTCCATCATGAATACGATTGGCTTTAAGAAACATGATTATTCAGGTTGCTGTTTTTTACTATTGAAATGCTTTAAATAAATGATTTCTTTTTCATCTAAAAAGCGCCATTTGCCTCTTGGCAAGTTTTTCTTAGTGAGGTCTGCATAGCTTACACGATCAAGCTTTTCCACTTCATAACCTAAGCTTTCGAAGATGCGACGAACAATACGATTGCGACCATTATGTATTTCTACTCCTACTTCTTTACGGCTTTCTAAGTACGCAATTTCATCTACAGGTGCTGGACCATCCTCTAACACCACGCCTTTGAATATGGCATCATAATCAGCTTTAGCTAAGTTTTTATCAAGAGTAACGTGATATACTTTACGAATATTGAAACTAGGATGTGATAAGCGATGAGCCAATGCGCCATCATTTGTCAACAGTAATAAACCGGTTGTTTTACGATCTAGTCTCCC
>CALMXV010000345.1 GCA_937871155.1 uncultured Taibaiella sp.
CCAATATGATGATGCCTGAAATTAACTGTCGAATGCCGGCTAATAAAAAGGGAGGGAAATGAACCACTGCCAAGCGAAGTGCTAAGTATGTAGTTCCCCATACGATACATAAGAATAGTAAAGCAATGTAGGCTTTTGTAGTTTTTGTCATTTGCAAGCGCAAAAGTAAGAAAAGGGTAGAGGAATGAAACGGATACTATTTATAGCCTTATCAAGCGAAACTGATTAAAATTGAAAACCTCTTAAGACGATTTCTTTGTATTGGATTGGAGCTTTTTACGTACGGCTACCCACTCTTCTAGCTGCACCGTAAAAGGAAGGTTGCCTATTTGCACCACGCCTTTTTTGTCTTTCAGGGATATTAATTTCCCTACTTGATGATTGACGGAACTTCTTACCCAGTCGCCTATTTGAGGAGCCTTACCCATTGGTTCGTAATTCTTGTCCGTTTTTTTAGCCGCGGCTTCGTTAGATTGTAGTTGTTTTCTTTTAAAGAGTAGCTTTTCTGCGGCACTGATGACCTCTTGCTTGTCTGCCGCTTTCTTCCAGTCGTGAATTATCTGTTTGAACTTCCTTTCCATATCTCTTAGATAATCCAACTCTTCTTTTTTTATTTTATTTTGAAGCTTTAGGGTTTCGAAATGTTGGCGAAGCCGCTCTTTATTTGTCAGCTCTTCGTATTTTAATTTCAGTCGTTCATTTTCCTTGATTACGGCATCTGCCTTTTTTTCTTTATCCCCAAGGCGCACCGCTTGTTGCTCTGTGGTAGAAAGCATTTTGTCAAGTTTAAAATGTCCTCTATCCGTTATCTGTCTAGCGCGGTCGATGATTTTCTTTGGAAGTCCCGTTCTCTCAGCAATAGCAAAAGTGTAGGAGCTACCCGGTTTTCCGATTTCCAAACGATACAAGGGTTCTAGATGTTCCTCATCAAAGCTCATGGCACCATTGACAATGCCTGCAACTTTTCCTGCCATCACTTTCAGATTGAGGTAATGGGTCGTGATGATACCAAAAGAATGTTTGTGTGTCAGCTCTTCAACAATAGCTTCTGCAAAAGCACCTCCTAAGTTGGGGTCGCTACCACTTCCAAGCTCATCAATGAAAAAAAGGGTTTTGCCATTGGCGTATTCCATGAAATAATTCATATCACGCAAGTGTGCGCTATAAGTGCTGAGCTCATGTTCGATACTTTGGGTGTCTCCGATATGTATCATCATTTGCTTGAAGATACCCACCTCAGACTGTCCACTTGCTGGAATGAGCAATCCACTTTGCACCATCAGTTGCAATAGTCCTACTGTTTTCATTGAAACGGTTTTGCCGCCGGCGTTCGGTCCACTAATGATGAGGATGCGTTGTTGCTTGTCTAGGGTAATGTTTAAGGGTATGGTGGGTTTGTTGTTTTGCTTATGTTGCAAATAGAGTAATGGATGAAACGCTTTTATCAATCGAATACCGGTCTGTTGGCTGATAATGGGTCTAGTAGCTTCCATGTCTTTTGCAAGCAAGGCTTTTGCACGAATAAAATCATAGATACCTACGGTAGAAAAATATTGAAGCAGCTGTGGTTGATAGCCCGAAAGTGTTGCGGTTACTTGTGATAAGATTCGGTGGACTTCTCTGTTTTCAGCACGTTCCAGCGAAAAGATTTCATTGTTGAGCTCGATGGTTTCTTCCGGTTCAATGAATACGGTTTTTTGAGTGTCGCTTTCTCCATGCAGGATGCCTTTTACGATGCGTTTATGCTCTGCAAGTATGGCTACTGTTCTACGTCCATTGAGGAACCCTTCAGAAATGTCAGCCAGATAACCTTGCTTATTGAGCTTTCTTAAAATGGTTTCAAAGAGTTTTCTTAATTCATGTCTTGACTTAGCCAAATCCATTCGGATACTGTACAACTCTTTAGAAGCATGGTCACGTACATTCCCTTGGTCGTCTATCACCTCTTGAATGATTTCCGGAATGGCTTTTTCATACACCACTCGTTCACAGATACTAAAGAGTTGAAGGTATAGATTCGGATGTCGTTTAAACCAATTGATGAGGTTTTTGATGGAGAGTGCTAAGTTTTTGATGGCTAAAAGTTGTTCGCCTCCAAGTGTAGCCCCTGCAATGCCTATAAGTTGTAATTCCTTCTTGATGTCGCGCGTAAAATCATTGGGGAAATAATCTGGAGAGCTTAAAATATTGAGATACTCCTCTGTTTGCAACAATGCTTTTTCAATGACTTCCGACTTAGTTTGGAATTTTAACTGTTGCACTCGTTCCTTAGCTGCTTGGGTACGACATTTTAATTCCAGTAGTTGGACTATTTTATGAAACTCTAAAGCCTCTACTGCCCTTGCTGGATATAGGTTCATCATCAGGTGGGCAAAAGTAAAAAATTATGAGGGATGATAAAGAGCGGAAAAAATGAAACGTATAAATGAATGGATTTACCTTCTCATTTACTCCTCCGTATGAAAATATGCATAAACTAAAGCCGCCTTTTTAGCGCCGATTACTCTTGTTAATTCCCGTTCTGTTAATGATTTTATTTGCTTCACAGAACGAAATTCTTGTAAGAGTTGGGTGGCTATTTTTTCTCCGATACCCGGGATGGCTTCTAGTTCGTTTTTGATGGTTCCTTTGCTACGTATTTGCCGATGAAACGTAATACCAAAACGATGTACCTCATCTCGAATACGGCGAATGAGTAAATGTACCGGGCTATCAAATGGTAGTTGTAGCGGCGAAGCATCTCCCGGGAAGAAAATGCTTTCTTCGCGTTTTGCTAATCCCACAACAGTCATTCGTCCTATCAAACCTAGTTTTTCAATACTCTCTAAAGCAGCATGTAGCTGTCCTTTCCCGCCATCAATAATCACAAGTTGTGGTAAAGATTTTTTTTCGTCAAGAAGCCGTTTGTACCTGCGATAAACAATTTCAGACATGGAGGCAAAGTCGTTAATACCTTTAACAGTTTTGATATGGAAATGGCGATATTCTTTTTTGCAGGGTTGTCCATCTTTAAAGCAAACCATGGCAGCCACAGGATAAGCCCCTTGAAAATTGGAGTTGTCAAAACATTCTATATGCAACGGTAAGTCTTGTAAATGGAGTACTTCTTGCAACTCTTCCACTACTTCCAAATAATCACTAGCTGTTTTTTCTGTAAGCAATAACGATTTTTTACGCCTTTCTTCATCGCGGTGCAACTGTACATTCTTAAAGCTTAGGTCAAGAAGTTTCTTTTTGTCACCTGCTTTGGGAATGGTAATCTTCAACTGTTCATCCGTCACATCAATGGGTATTGGTACAATGATTTCTTTGGAACTGCTATTGAAGGTATCTCTCATTCTACTTACTGCAAGCGACAACACACTACGTTCCTCTTCCTCTTTCAGCTTATCGATGCTCATGCTTTTGGAATAGACTACGGTGCCATGATGCAGCATCATAAAGTTGATGTAAGCCTGTTCCTCTTCACAAATGATCGTGGCAATATCAAGGTCGTCTAAGTGGGTGCTGACCACCGTAGATTGTGCGGTATATTGTTGTAGCCCTTCTATCTTTAGCTTTAGTAAATGGGCTTTTTCAAACTCCATCTTGGCAGCATACTGTTGCATTTCTTGTTTTAAGCTCTTGATGATTTCGGAAGTATTCCCCTTTAGAATATGGCGTACTTGTTGGATACTATCAGCATAGTCTTCCGGAGTTTGCAAGCCTTCACAAGGGCCTTTACAATTGCCTAGGTGGTATTCTAAACATACTTTATACTTGCCTTTGTTAATGTTTGCCGGTGATAAGTTGAGGCTACAAGTGCGAAGCGGAATATTGTTTTTGATGATGTCCATCAATTCTTTTACCCGCCATACTCCTGTGAAGGGGCCTATATATTCCGAGCCGTCTTTGATTCTATTTCTAGTAAAAAATACTCGAGGGAAAGCTTCTTTTTTGATGATAATATAAGGATAGGTTTTATCATCTCTTAGGTTGATGTTAAACTTGGGTTGATGATGTTTTATCAAAGAATTTTCCAGCAAGAAAGCATCATGTTCCGAATCGGTGATGGTTACTTCAATGCTATGAATCAACGTAACTAATTTTTGTGTTTTGTAGCTGATGCCCGTGGAGTTGAAGTAAGAAGTAACACGCTTACGCAAGTTTTTGGCTTTGCCTACATAAAGTAGTTTTTGTTGGTTGTCATAATAGCGATAGCAGCCCGGCAAGGGTGGGATGGATTCTTTTATGCCAGCATACTCCTCTCTTGTCATGAAATATAACGGTAACTTCGATTTAACTGCAAGGTACTGATTCGGCTAGGAAAAAATTGAAGCCCAAGACTTTCAGCACTTCTACCTAAGGCTAATTGTTGAATTGAAGAACAAATACCCCTTTAATTCATAGGAGGTTTGATAGAATCTAGTATAAAGCTACCGTTGAAAATTACCATTTCATAAACCTCGTTTCTTGTATCTTTAGCCTTTAAAAATTGAATAACTATGGATTCATACAATCAAAATCGAGACACCTACATTCAAGCGGAAGTGGTAGATAGCCAAACGGGCAGTAAGGGTATTGCTAAAACCTTTATGGCAAATGTTTTTCTCTGGATGTTTGCCGCTTTAGCCATATCTGCATTGTTTGCGTATTTGTTTTCATCTAACGAACAGCTTTTATCGTACTTATTAAATTTCGAAACGGGTAAATTGAATATGCTAGGATGGATAGTGATGTTTGCACCGATTGGCTTTGTTTTGCTCATGTCATTTGCCTATGCTCGTCTCAGTGCGCCGGCTATTACGGGTTTGTTCTTGGTATATGCAGCTATAAATGGGATTAGCTTTAGTTTTATCTTGTTGACTTATACCGCTAGTTCTATCATCGGTTGTTTTCTTTCTGCCGCTGCTATGTTTGGTGTAATGGCATTCATGGGTTATACCACTGATAAAGATTTGACTAGTTTTGGTCGAATTCTTATGATGGGTGTAATCGGTATTTTGATAGCCATGCTCATTAATATGTTTATGAAGAGTGATGTGATGGGTTATGTTATTAGCATCATCGGTGTGATGGTGTTTACAGGGCTTACAGCTTACGATGTACAAAAACTAAAACGTATAGGTGCGGGTGTTGAATTTGAAGGTACAGAAGCTGCAGGAGTGCGCAAGCTAGCTATCATAGGAGCCTTAAATCTTTATTTAGATTTTATCAATATCTTTCTTTTCTTGTTGCGCTTATTTGGTGGGAGAAGGGATTAAGAAGTCTTCATTAAAAATAGAAGCGGCTGTCCATTGAAAGGGTAGCCGCTTTTTTATGTGTGTCAGGCATGTTCTTTATCTATAGGGTGGAAGTCCCGAGCGAGAGTTGTAGTACTTATCGTTAGCCAACGGCAAGGGTGTTTATCGTGAGGTAAAATCTGAAGGAAGCCTTAGGCAAAAATTCGAGCCTACGAACAGAAACTTCATATGAGGCGTTGCTATGAGGGTGATGTTGCAAAAGAAACAAAAGCCCAATACTGCACGGATTGTAGTGGCGTAAATGAAGAGGCTACATGAATAGAAAGAGAAAGGACTTACCCTGAGAGGTCTGACTTATCTAAACTGTCGGAGGTATGAGCGAATGCCGAGGAAGTAAACAATATACAGAGTGTAGCAGCAATGTACTATTGGGAAAGTCAGAAGTCAGCAGAGGTCATAGTACTGGTTTAAGTGTCAAGACCGGGAAGGACTGAATGTTAGAATTGCGATTGAACTAAGGCGTTTTCTGCGAAGCGTTTAGCACAGAAAAAAAAAGTAACCTATGTATATGAAAATAGGGCAGTACCCGAAGATAGATGATACAAGGAGTGTAGCGGAGTGGAGCAACAAGATAGAATGAAAGCACAGTACTTAGCCAACACAACGTAGAGGCTCAACTCAAGTTATTCTAGCAAACCGCCGTGTACGAGACCAGTACGCACGGTGGTGTGAGAGGTCGGAAAATGAAAGGAGGAAA
>CALMXV010000346.1 GCA_937871155.1 uncultured Taibaiella sp.
TGCTCTGTGAACTGGAAAGCGAAAAAGCGACTTTTGAGCTCAATGCAGAACAAGCAGGTATCTTACACCATGTAGCCAAAGAAGGAGACAACCTAAACATAGGCGACATCGCTTGTAAAATAGATGAAACTGCTGCCAAACCAGCCGCTGCACCGGCGACTTCAACCCCTAAAGAAGAAAAAGCGATACCAAAATCAGAACCAACAAAACCTTCTCCTGCAACTGCAGTGGCGACCGATGTGAAAGCCACACCTGTAGCCAAAGCAGTAATGGCAGACAAACAAGTAAAACCCTCTGAAGTAAAAGGCAGTGGCAGCCAAGGTCGCATCTTAAAAAATGATGTACTCGAAGCATTGATGAAGCCAAGCATAAATGGCGGTGCCACCAGCTTCACTCGTGAGCAAAAACGGGAGAAGATGAGCAACCTTCGAAAAACGGTATCTCGTAGATTGGTAGAAGCTAAGAATACAACAGCAATGCTCACTACCTTTAATGAAGTGGACATGACTCGCATCATGGAAATACGAGCTAAGCAAAAAGATAAATTTAAAGAAACGCATGGTGTCAACCTTGGGTTTATGTCTTTCTTCACCAAAGCATGTTGTATAGCACTTACCGAATGGCGTGCTGTAAATGCCTATATCGATGGAGATGAAATTCTATATCATGACTATTGCGATATATCCATTGCTGTATCTGCCCCTAAAGGATTAGTAGTACCGGTTATTCGTAATGCAGAAAGCCTTAGCATGTCTGAGATTGAAAAGAAAGTGGTAGAACTAGCCACCAAAGCTCGAGATAATAAATTGAGCATGGAAGAAATGACCGGCGGCACGTTCACCATTACTAATGGCGGTGTATTTGGGTCGTTACTTTCTACTCCTATTATCAACATTCCTCAATCTGCCATCTTGGGTATGCACAAAATTCAAGAGCGCCCAATGGTAGTAAACGGTAAAATAGAAGCCCGCCCAATGATGTACCTGGCACTCAGCTACGATCATCGTATCATTGATGGCAGAGAAAGTGTTGGCTTCTTAGTACGAGTAAAAGAGCTATTAGAAAATCCTGAACTTTTACTGATTGGCAAAGACCCGGTAAATGCTTTATTAGGATTATAAAAACTATTTCAACAAATAGGAAAAGGCAGCTCATCAACGGCTGCCTTTCTTTATGATAGCTAGAAATGATTTAATCCATTTTCCCAAATTTACGTTCTAGTGTATCTCTTCTATATTCAAAAATATGGCTGAGCCGTTTACGAATAAAGAAGGTGTTAGCTAAGCTGCCAAAAACACCATAAGGAGGTTGGTAGGTTACTACATCACTCATCAACACATGATCTTCAAAAGGGGTCAACTTATGAAGATGATGCCATAGTTTATAAGGACCGGCACGCTGCTCATCTACAAAATACTCCTGTTCTTTAAGGTGCTTGATTTCTGTA
>CALMXV010000347.1 GCA_937871155.1 uncultured Taibaiella sp.
GGTAGATTCGCATCCTGTAAAAATAATCCCGGTTAATAATAGGGAACTAAGCATTAATTTTTTCATGGCTATTAAATTTTAATGCAAGAAACAACCTTTCTAATTTTAAATACATGCTTTCAATCACCGCTACTAAATGACACTTATCATATATAACTTTTTCAATAACATTAACACTTCGTACCCTAAAAAAGCCACTTTTTATAATTGTTGATGGAACGGTATATTTGTACTCCTTAAAAATTGCTCGTATGAAAAATCTATTTCTCTCTTTTTTAAGCTCACTACTTTTATCAGCTACAGCATGGGGACAGCTATCAAATGCCCAACTAATGAAAATAAAAGAAGATGCTGATGACGGGAAAAGCTTATGGATAAAGCTTTTTGAAGAAAGTAGAATCAAAAATGAACCTAGCAATTTAACACCACTACGCAAAGAAAATGAAAGCTTCTTAAGCAGTAATATTTCTCAACTTAGCAGAATGTATGCTGAAGGTGATGGAAGAGAATTGATTACTGCGATAAAAAATTACTTAGTTATAGAGCAGCAGTTTGTACGAAATGTAATGATACCTGCTGAAACCTTAAGCCCTACCGATAATGAAGGCTACGAACAACTCAATAAAAAAATAAGTGAGTTTACACAAAAAGAAAGAGCCTTTGAAATAGATATACACAATGCTTTGCGCTCTTCGCCAGAGCCCCTCATAGAAAATGATGCTCAAGATGAAGTAGCTAACGAACCTGAAGCAGAAATATCTACTGAGCCACAAAAAGAAGCTAAACCCAAAAGAAAGAGAAAGCTTCCTCATGAAGAATATGATGAACCTAAAAGTAAAAAAAGAAAAAAATCATCTGAAGACGAAGAATAATGATAGCTATAAAACATAAGCTATCACTGCTTGCACTATTTATTATTGGCTTTATATACCTAGGGCATCGGATTTATTACGCTGATGTTGATAACCCCCAAAAACTAATAGTTACCGATTGGGATGCATTAGGATATTACATGTATCTACCGGCTACTCTTATCTACCACGATTATAAAAAATTGGATTGGATAGACAGAATAGATAAGGAATATCCAGTTACCGGAGGGGAATTCTATCAAGCATTGAAGCATGAGAACGGCAATTACTATTTTAAGTATTTAGGAGGTATCGCCATCTTACAACTTCCATTTTTTACGGCTGCACATATTTATGCAAAGGTATCGGGTCATTATAAAGCAGATGGTTTTTCACCCCCCTACCAATATGCCATTGCTTTTGGCAACCTTCTTTATTTCATAATAGCACTTTTCTACTTAAGGAAATTCTTATTGCTATTTTTTGAGGATCGTGTAGTGATGGTTAGCTTGTTCTTTTTGACTTTAGCCACCAATCTCATTCAATACATTGCTATAAATGGAGGCATGAGCCATGGCTATATTTTCCCTTTATATGTGGCTATTCTTTGGGCTACTCATCACTGGCATCAAAAGCCTAGATGGTATTGGGCGGCTGCTATAGGCTATATAATAGGATTGGCAACCATTTCAAGACCTACAGAAGCAGTCATGTTATTCATTCCTTTGCTTTGGAATACGCATACAAAAGAAGCATCAAAAGCAAAATGGAAACTTGTAAAAAATTATTTACCTCAGTTAGTTGTTACCGTCTTATTTGGGCTGATAGGCATCTTACCGCAGCTTCTATATTGGAAAAGTGTTACGGGTAGTTTTGTATATGATGTAGGAAGTAAATGGACCTTCCTGAATCCATTCTTCAGAGTTTTATTCGGTTGGGAAAAAGGATGGTTTATCTACACACCTATAACCATTTTGTTTATCATTGGTTTTTTCTTTCTAAAAAGATATCCGTTTAAGAATGCAGTTATCTGGTTTGGTATTTTGAATATTTATATCATCATTTCTTGGTTTGATTGGCGCTATGGAGGCAGCTATTCTACCCGAGCACTTACACAATCCTACCCTATTTATACGTTGTCCTTAGCAGCTTTCTTACAATATTGCTCAAGCTACAAATGGCGATGGGCTTTGTATGGAATTGGTGTTTATTTGATCGGTGTTAACTTGTTTCAAATCTATCAGTATAATCGCAACATCCTTCATTATAATGATATGAATTGGCAATACTATCAAGCCATCTATTTGAATACACACCCTACTCCGTTACAGATGAGTTTGCTAGACACAAAGGATTATCTTTATGAATCAGAAAAATATTCCCATCAAATTATTTACAATAATACGGTAAGCAAAGAGGTGGTTGGTCAAAAGGATACGCCTTACCTTATTTTTGAAGCAACCAATGAAACGATAAATCCCCAGACACAATGGCTAAAAGTTACCCTTCAACTTACCGTTCATTCTAATAGTTGGAAAGGAGTAATCCAAACCAATTATTGTAATCAAGAACATTCATTTCGTCTTGAAAATGCACTTACAAAAGCTCAACAGCCGAATATTTATAGTTTCTACTTGAAAAAAACAACGGATACTTGTAATCATTTATCAATTTTCTTAAACGCACCTTCTCCATTAAGTGCCACCATTCATCAATTAAAAATCGAGGCTTTAAAAAACTAGCTTGGTAAAATTTTATGGTTGTGTTTTTGGAAGGACGGTTTTTAAATAGAGCAGTTTTTCTCCCTATCAAAGTTTAAACCCAAAGCAATACTCTTGAAAATACATCAATTCCCTATATTTGTCTCCCTTCAAAAGAATTATCTGTGCGTTTAAAAAGCCTAGAGATCAAAGGGTTTAAATCCTTTGCCGACAAAACCCATGTTGTACTTGATCACCCAATTACCGGAATTGTAGGGCCTAATGGATGTGGCAAATCTAATATTGTAGATGCTATTCGCTGGGTGATTGGGGAGCATAAAATTAAAGCCTTGCGCTCCGACAACTTGGAAGACCTCATCTTCAACGGCTCCAGAACCCGCGCCGGAAGCGGTATGGCAGAGGTTTCTTTGACCTTTGAAAATACTCGCAACCTTCTTCCTACAGAATTTACAACCGTTACCATCACCCGAAAGTTTTATAAAAACGGAGAAAGTGAATATCGTTTAAATGATGTTACCTGCCGACTTAAAGACATCCACAACCTATTTTTAGATACGGGTGTGAGCAACGATAGCTATGCCATCATAGAACTAGGAATGGTGGATGATATCATCAAAGACAAAGAAGGAAGCCGAAGACGAATGTTAGAACAAGCTGCCGGTATCTCTATCTATAAAACAAGAAAAAAAGAAGCTAAGCAAAAACTAGAGGCTACAGAACAAGACATCGCACGAATTGAAGATTTACTTTTTGAAATTGGCAATAACGTAAGAACTCTCGAAAGCCAAGCCAAAAAAGCAGAACGCTATTATCAGATAAAAGATGAATACAAAGAGATCAGTATAGAACTCGCTAAAGCTTCTCTATCTCAATTCAACGACCAATACAAAGAGCTCAACGAGCAACACGATAGTGAAACCAACCGCAAAACACAGCTAGAAGCATTAGTAGCCACAGAAGAAGCCAGTGTGGAGAAAAGTAAATTAAGCTTAATTCAAAAAGAACAAGAACTGAATGGGCTTCAAAAACAATTTAATGAATTAATCAATCGCATCCGTCAACTGGAAGGTGATAAGAAACTTGCCGCACAACGATTGGAACATTTAAAAGACCGCTCCAAAAGTTTAAATGAGTTTCTTTCCGGTGCTGATACTCAGTTACAGACATTTCAGCTTGCCATAGCACAAAGTGATGAACAAATAAATACAGAAAAAGAAGCCTTAGAGCAGATTCGAACTTCTTTAGAAAGACTAAGAACTACGACAGATGAAAAGCGTGTGGATTATGATGAGAAAAAGAAAGTAGTAGAACAACTTAAAAACGACT
>CALMXV010000348.1 GCA_937871155.1 uncultured Taibaiella sp.
TGGCTCTGACCCAAGCAGTATGGAAACTCGCTTTACTGATGCCGGCGACCATGTGGTTCTTAATGGAGCTAAGATGTGGATTTCCAACGCACCTTTTGCTCAGGTAGCAGTAGTATGGGCTAAAAACGAGCAAGGCGAAATACAAGGAATGATCGTAGAGCGTGGCATGGAAGGTTTTACTACTCCCGAAACACATGGAAAATGGAGCCTTAGAGCATCAGCAACCGGAGAGTTGGTTTTTGATAATGTAAAGGTTCCTAAAGAAAATATTCTTCCGGGAGTTAAGGGATTAAAAGGGCCGTTGACCTGCTTGTCAAGTGCACGATATGGTATTGCTTGGGGAGCATTAGGAAGTGCTATGGATTGTTATGATACCGCATTACGCTATTCTAAACAGCGCATTCAATTTGGTAAACCCATTGCCGGTTTTCAGCTTCAACAAAAGAAATTGGCTGAAATGATTACCGAGATTACCAAAGGGCAATTGTTGAACTGGCGTTTGGGGGTGCTTCGTAATGATGACCGAGCAACACCGGCTCAGATATCTATGGCAAAGCGTAATAGTTGTGAAACAGCTATCACCATTGCTAGAGAAGCACGGCAGATGCTAGGCGGTATGGGTATTACCGGAGAGTTTAGTATTATGCGCCACATGATGAATTTAGAATCCGTTATTACCTACGAAGGCACTCATGATATTCATTTACTCATAACTGGTATGGATGTAACAGGTATCAATGCTTTTAAGTAAATCGTACCTAGTTTTCTGATATGTATTAAGGCTACCCTTATGGAGCAGCCTTAGTACAATTATGTCTTGAATAGTCATATTCTCCCTTACTCCTTCAAAAACCGACCTACCAGCCGTTCTCCATTTTTAGTAGTTAGCTGCACTAGGTATAATCCTTGCGGCAAAGCTCTGATATTGGCTACATCTCCCTCACCTTGCTGCACTACAGCCCCTTGTAGGGTACTGATGGTATAGCTGCCTTTTAGGCTAAGGTGGATAGTGGCTGTAGCAGGATTGGGATAGAGTGATAGTTGGGTAGGATGTACTTCTTGTACACTCACCGGATCGGGTTTTGGATTGAAGCCTATTTTGTAATAGTCATTACCTCTATATCCATAATGCATGGTTGCTGAGTCTGCTATTATATGTCTATCTACCATAACTATACCATAACAAAAATTATGAATATTACTACTAAAACTAGCTCCTTCAAAAAACGGTTTTCCTCTACCATAAATATCTAATAGGATATTTTTACAGCTATCGCCAACAGTGGAAAAATCGTAATGGAAGGGTTGCTGAAGAGGTATCCTCCACCAGGTAGTATCCCACATACTATCCTTTACAATATATACGCTATCATAAAATACGGTATCCATACTTGCTGTTATCTTAGGGGTATGTTCCATATTTTGAGTAAAAGAGCATAGTGAGGTCATACCCATTTGAATGGTCAGGTTATCCAATTTCACACCTTTTGCAGTTCCGTGAACCAAAATATATAGGTCAGTAATGGTACCCTGAATGGGCATTCCCGGAAAATCATTTTGTGTATAGATAATCTGGTTAGCATACGGTGGTATATGATTAAATAAACTTGCACATCCTGTAGGCCCATTAGGCATTATTGAACTCATACATTCATAAACCGGAGTGCTTTGTGCAAAAA
>CALMXV010000349.1 GCA_937871155.1 uncultured Taibaiella sp.
CAAGGGCCTCGATCTGTATTCACTACCATCTGGTCTATTACCGATAAATATTTACATCTTAAAGGTGGTGTTGTTATCGCATTAGCAAGCATCATCGATATCCATTACTAAAAACAAAACAATTTTATTCCAAACAAAAAACCCATTAGGAATAAGAAATTAAAGGCTTCTTTTTACTATTTTGAAAACAAATGAAAATGGTGCCATTTTTTTTATAATTTCGCACCCGATTTTTTTCAGAACAACATTTCCTCCTATATGAATCAGCAAGAAATAATAACAAAAATCAATGCCTTTATGGTAAATGATTTTGAAGTAGATGAAGTAACGATAACACCAGAAGCTAATCTTAAAGAAACCTTAGACTTAGACAGTTTAGATTATATAGACTTAGTTGTAGTTATCGAACAAAACTTTGGCTTCAAAGTGAAACCCGAGGACTTCCAATCAATCACTACCATTCAAGATTTTTACAATTATGTATTTACCAGAATGGAAGTAGCTCATGTCGGATAAAACTGCATGGGAGGGCCGCAGTCATGGCTCTCAAACTGGTTATAAAATATTTGTATGGCTTTTACGAGTAGGCGGTCTTAAGGCTGCCTATTCTTTATTACATCTAGTAGCAGCATATTATCGTTGGTTTGTACCGGCAGCAACAAGACCTCTTCGCTATTTATATGAGCAGCGACTTGGTTTTTCTTCTACAAAAGCTACACAGCTTATTAAAAAGAACATCTTCATTTTCGGACAAACACTTATTGATAAAATTGCAGTGTTAGCGCAAATACCTAATTCCCTTCAATACACACACGAAGGCATTGAAAATATAGAAAAAATAGTAGCGGAAGGCAAAGGAGGTATCTTACTGAGTGCGCATCTTGGCAATTGGGAAGCCGCAGGACATATGCTAAAACGTGTAGAGGCTAAAATCAATATAGTGATGTATGATGGCGAAGAGCAGCAAATGAAAAACTATATGGAGCAATTTGAAAGCAAACGCTCTTTTAATGTAATCCTTATCAAAGAAGACTTAAGCCATATCTATGAAATGTCTGCGGCACTTGCGAGAAACGAACTAATTTGTTTACACGGTGATCGCTTCCGCCCCGGCAATCGTACTATTGCTCAATCCTTTCTTGGACAAGAAGCTCTATTTCCTATGGGTCCTTTTATACTGGCCTCAAAGCTAAAGGCACCGGTGAGTTTTGTCTTTGCTATGAAAGAAGGTAACTACAACTACCATTATTATTCTTTCCCGGCTAAGGTGTATGATGGACGTGGTAAAGAAGGCATGGAGCTAATGCTAAAAGAGTATATAAGCACTTTAGAAACCATGTTAAAAAAATACCCTGAACAATGGTTTAATTTTTACGACTTTTGGAAATCATGAGCGATATCTTAGCCTACTTGCCACAGCGCCCACCATTTGTAATGATTGATAGTATCGTCAATGCTGACGCTACTGCATCAGTTACCAACTTTACTATTCCAGCTTCTAATATATTGGTAGAAAATGGGTACTTTACAGAGAGTGGATTAGTAGAAAATATGGCACAAACGGCAGCCGCCGGCAATACCCTACAAGCTCAACAAACAAATGGCACTGCACCTGTTGGATTTATAGGCGCTTTGAAAAACCTGCATATTAACCAACTACCTTTAGTAGGGCAAACGATAACTACTACTGTAACGTATGGAATGCAAGTGATGAATGCACAAATAGTACAAGCAACCATTGAACTAAATGGTACAATTATTGCGAACTGTGAACTAAAAATTTTTATTCAACAATAAAACACAACAACCATGAAAAAAATCATCTTATCCCTTTCTCTTTTGTTAGCAGCAACCTTTTCATTTGCTCAGTCAAAAGACGATGTGCTATCTGGAAGTGAAACCATTACCTGGCTTGGCATTGATTATAGTCAAGTGAAATTTATAGGATCCGCTACACAATGGCAAGATGCCGGCGATATCACGAACCTACAATTAAGAGACAAATACTTTCCTGCATGGAACAACCTTATAGAAAACGAACCTACTCGTTATAAAGTAGCAGAAGCTATCAATCGCGCTGAGGTAAACTATGCTACCAATGTAACTGCCAAAGTAAACAATGGATTGAAAGGAAACTTCTTTTCTGACGACTTCAACGATTTTAGTCACCTTAGTGAAGGCGATATTAAAAAACTTGTAAGTAATTATAATTTCCAAGGCAAAAAAGGTATCGGCTTTATGTTTTTTGCAGAAGCAATGAGCAAAGGAAAAGAAGCCGCTTCTTATTGGATAACATTAGTAAATATGGATACTAAAAAAATGATATTTACCCATCAAGTAACGGCTAAAGCTGGTGGCTTTGGTTTTAGAAATTATTGGGCGGGTAGTATCGTAAAAGCTATAAAAGAAACTAAGAGCAATATTAAAAAATGGTAAACTAAAGATGCCTTGCTATATAAGCATTGCAATCATTAACTAGCAGTTTGTAGCACTCAAAAATACTTGAGTCACCTACAAGCTGTTTTTTTATGCCCTATTATACTCAACGGCTGTATCGTTTTAAAAATCCATTAAGATTTTATGGAGTAAACGAAATCAATATTGTAATTTCGAGCAAATTTTCTAATTAATTAAACCCTCTTTTAAGAGAAGTGACTGTTTGATTAGCCAAATATCCCCCATAAAAACGACATTGAAAAAACTTACACATCAAATAGAAGTAGAAGTAAAATTTAGTGAGGCAGATCCTTTAGGCATTGTCTGGCATGGTCATTTCATCCGATATTTTGAAGATGGCAGAGAAGCTTTTGGCAAAGAACACAACCTTAAATACCTTGACCTTTATCGTAACAACATTGTAGTTCCAATTGTGAAAATCAATTGCGACTATAAACGGATTTTGCGTTATGGGCATAAGATAAGAGTAGAAACCACCTATATTGATTCGCTTGCTGCAAAGCTGTTATTTCAATATGCCATCTATGATGTAGCTACCAACGAGAAAGTAGCATCCGGAAATTCGGTACAAGTTTTTATGCAGCGTGATAATTTAGAACTTTTATTGACCCTACCTCAATTCATGATTGACTGGAAGAAAAAATGGCTACCCAATGAATAACTCTGTTTTTGCAATAGCAACCAACATTACCTCCAACTTAGGATTAAACACAGCAGCCCATTGGCAAGCCTTACTACAAGAAAAAACAAGTATTATAGAATATGAAGACCCCACACTACTTAAAACTAGTTTTTGGGCTTCAAAAATTGATGCTGCAAAATGGCAAATCATTCATAGCCGAACCCAATCAAATACATTACTATCACCATTTGAACAACTAGCACTTTACTCTGCCCAAGAAGCATTGGCTTCTCTTGACGAACCTTTAGACTTAAAAGAAACGCTCTTGATTTTATCCAGCACCAAAGGCAATATAGAGTGGCTGGGAGTAAAAGATAAGAATCGAATTTCCTTAAGCACCAGTGCACAACTTTTAGCTACAGCTTTGAACATTCCGAATGCTCCTCTTGTAATA
>CALMXV010000350.1 GCA_937871155.1 uncultured Taibaiella sp.
AATGAAAAAATCAGACCTAAGTTCAAATAACATGAACATCATTTTTGCAGATTTTAAATGATCATAGTTTATTAAATCATGTTTGAAGGATTGCATTTTATTTTACTACATCAGTATGAAAAATCTTTACCAATGCTTCATACAATTCCGGATGCTTTTTTTGCATTTGATGGGGCTGCTCAAAAAAATATTCTGATGCAACGGCTAGAAACTCTGCTTCATTTGTAGCAGCATAGGGGTTAATGTCCGATCGACCAGTATTTATTAGTTGCATTTCTTGATATATTCTTTTTAGCCATGGTTGGGCATATTGATGAGGCACACTTACTTCTGGTTCGCCATCGGTATCTCCATCAGATTTGTCAAACAAATGCACAAATTCATGAATGGCTGTATTGGACTTATCATTAGGTAGTAAAAAACCATTACGCAATGCTTGCTGTGAAAGTATCATGGTGTTTTGCAGGGCACCTTCTCCCACCATTCCTAAAATGTTTCGGTCTTCACCTTCCAGTTGATATTCTTTACTAAATGAATATGGGTAAAGAAGGACTTCGCTAATATTTTTATACCTCCAATTTTTAAAAGCAAAGATGGGTATGATAGCACCAGCAGCTACAAATACTTTATCTATAGTTTCAACAACCGTATTGACGCCCGTTACTTTTACCGCTGCAAGAAAAGCTTCTACTCTTTGTAAAAACTCTAGTTGTTCACTAGACGATAGTTGTTGGTAAAACTCTACATGTATTGCTAAAATATTTTCAATTTCTGATGACTTGGGAATCGGCAAAGGCTTTCTAGGTTTGTAGTAACTGTATATGCCGGAAATGATAATAATGAGGAGGACTAAGACTATAAAAAGTTGCATAAAAAGTTTGGTTGAAATTGGATAGTTAATTAGCCTGTTTATTGGCAACAGCTATTTTTTGAATCGGAGTTTTCTTCATCATCCCATTTATCTAATTCCGGAGTAGCCATGGTCTTAAACATAAACTCAATGGTACCTTTGCCTTTCCATTTCTTTGTAGCCCATTTAATGCCAACTACCAAGCCAACCAATGATACAAAAATACCTATGATTAGTCGCGTAGTGCTTGGATTGGAGTAATAAATTATTCCACCAATAATCAACCCAATAATAAGTGGTGATGCCACAATTTGTAACCAAGCTATAGATTGTGTAACTAACTGAATGAACCTATAACCGTCTTTGTTAGACTCGGTATCTTCTTTTTTGTACATGACTTTTTTGAAATTATAGACTACTTAAATAAATTAAAACTACTAAGGTCAAGTAACGCTGAATTTTAGCATCTAATTTATCTCTTAAATGTATTTGACCATAGAATGTTTATGTAATGGTTATATTGTTTTCGTTTGTTTCAAGTCGTGTCCATTTCCATGCGTAGTTGATAATAATACATAGAAGAACCAATTCTACAATAGCGCCAAATACCATGTGTATCCATGCTTCACCTGCTAAGTTGAACAATGAATAGGGAATATATACTATACCGATTGTGATGTTTGTCCAGCGACATATTCGCGCAGGCAATGAAACAGAAAGGAAAATCATTAAAGCAGGAATAGATACTGAAACGAGCGCAAACAGAAGAAATCCTTGAGTAATATCAAACTTAAATACGCGCCCTTTTAGAATATCATCAAGCTGTCCCGGCATGTAAAAATGTAAATAATCAACGTAGAGATAAAGAAACATAAAACTAGCCCATAGCATTGCAAGCTTAATCCTCAAGTTAACCTTGATTTCATTTAAAGAGAATTGTGGTGTTATTCTTGTGTTCATAGTATGTCAATTAAAAATTAAATCCAAAATGAAATCCGGGTTCTGGAAAAACAAATTTTGACCATCGATCATCCATCTGTTTAAATCCATCAGGCAACGTAGTATGATAGGCACGATGAGTAACCGCTATAGAGGGTTGAAGAAAAAATCGGTCTTTAAAAAGTTTGATATGATACCCTACACGATAAGTGTTGAACACCTGAAAACCATTGTCAATTTTTTTGTCGTTGTCGTTCACAAAAAATTGTATCGTAGGCATTACATTCAATTCGGTATAGAATCCATTCCATAAAAATCGTTGGTATGCCAATGATATTCCATATTCACGTACATACCCGGGGAATTTTTGATCAGGCTTTCCGTATGATTGGTTTAGAAAAGGATGAATACCATTGGGCCATGCATATTTCCAAGTTTTAGGCTCTAAGGTTATTACATCTTTTCCGGTTATCCGATAGCCAAAATTGAGTTGATAAAAATTGGGTGGGTTTACTCTATCAATATTGCCTAATAGAAATAGTGTACTTCCTACAAACCATCGGTTATAGGTACTATCTTGTTGAGCGTATTGTGCTACGAGATGTTGCGAGCTTATAGACATTAAGACAAAGCTCATAAGAAGGATTTTCTTTTGCATTTTTGTTTAAGTTTATCGATGCTGCAAAAGTAGATGTGTAGGATGCCTTGCCTCGTTCACTTAAGTTAAGAAATGAAATTCATGATTTGTTTTTTCCAGTAATTCTTGCTCTAAGCCTACTCAATGATTGTGGTTTTATACCGAGATAGCTTGCCAATTGATGCTGCGGCACTCGCTGAATGAGGTCTGGTCTTTTTTGTAAAAGGTTTAAATATCGTTGTTCGGGTGATGATGTTTTATAAGCATCAAAGTCGATTCGTTGTTTCGCTAGCAATTCTTCCGACAACCTTCTACACATGATTTCAAACTTTGGGAATTTACTGTTTACGGCTACTTCCATATCTACATTTGAAATGACGAGTATTGTATCTTCTGTACAACTTATAAAATATTCAGAAGGCTTTTTATTGATTACACTAGGGGGTGTTAATGCTTCCATTTCCGTGTAGAATGCAGTTGTTTTTTCTTCTCCATCTATGATATAGAATACCCGAATACAACCTTTTAAAACGAAGTAGCTATCATTCGATAATTGATTTTCCTTAAGTAAAATTGTCCCTTTTTTTATTGCATGAAATATGTCTAAAGAAACCAGTTCGTTCTTTTCTTCTTCAGTTAAATCAATGTATTTTGATATAAAGTCAAATAGTAAATCTTGCATAGGTTTTAGATATCAGCTATAGATAAAATAGAGTTAGAAACTATCAAATATACAGTTGTGCTTCAATTGCCATCATCCCTTTTTTGATTTAAACCTTGTTAGATTATATTTCATTTTATCTAGTTGGTGCTAATATTAAAGAGTGTTGACCTAAAAAATAAATTTACCTTTTGGGTTTCATCCTATTTCAGCATAAGACCTTTTATTTGATGAATAACTTAAGCTGTCGGTTGCTTATTGGTAAATTCTTTGTCTATCCCAATTAATATTTTCTTTTAATTTCTTTGCGGGCATACCACCAATTAAAATATTCTTTTCTATAAATGATTTCGTTACAACGGCTCTGGTTGCAACTACAGTATTATCGGCAATATGAACACCTTTAAGAATGGAAACATGCGAGGCTATCCAAATATGATTTCCAAT
>CALMXV010000351.1 GCA_937871155.1 uncultured Taibaiella sp.
AATTAGGTGTAGATGTAGATAACTTAATCATTTCACAACCGGACTATGGTGAGCAAGCTCTTGAAATTGCAGACCGCTTGATTTCATCCGGTGCTATTGATGTTGTAGTGATTGACTCAGTAGCGGCATTGGTACCTAAAGGCGAATTGGAAGGCGAAATGGGTGATAGCAAAATGGGGTTACAAGCACGATTGATGAGCCAAGCATTACGCAAACTAACTGCCACGATCAATCGTACTCAGACCATCTGTATTTTCATCAACCAGCTTCGTGAAAAGATTGGTGTAATGTTTGGCAACCCTGAGACAACAACCGGCGGTAACGCATTGAAATTTTATGCCTCTGTACGTTTGGATATTCGTAGAATCAGTCAGATTAAAGATGGCGATGTAGCTTCCGGTAACCGTACTCGTGTAAAGGTGGTAAAAAACAAAGTGGCTCCCCCATTCCGTCAAGTAGAGTTTGATATCATCTTTGGTGAAGGTATCAGCAAGGTGGGTGAAATCATTGATATGGGTGTAGAACTAGGAATCTTAAACAAAAGCGGTTCTTGGTTTAGCTATGGCGATGCCAAAATAGGACAAGGACGAGATGCGGTGAAACAATTTTTATCCGACAACCCAGAAGTTAAAGACGAAGTAGAAGGTAAAATTCGTGCTTCATTACAAGCGCAAGCCTAATACTATTTTGAATAGCCAACCGACAAGTTCAGTCATAAAAAACATCAAGAGCCGCAATGAATTTTGTGGCTCTTGCGATTTATAAAATAGAGAATAGCATTGGATTTGTTACTTGAATTTTTCGTGCAACATGGCTCCCACTACCCTATCAATCGGCAAAGTAAATGTAGCGGCATTCACTTCGCATAACGGTATCCAAAAGCTTTCTTCATTGGCTTCTATATTTACAATTTCATTGGGTAAATCTGCTACAGTTACTATATAGTAAATACTGATTACTTGAGAGGTATCAAAAGCTGAGGCTTGAAAAAAATCAGTTGTATAGAAATGATGTTGTACATCTATGTGCAAATTAAGTTCTTCTTTCCACTCACGAATAAGGCAATCTTTAATTCCTTCGCCCAATTCCAAACCTCCACCAGGAAATTTCACAACCCATCGGTCGGTGTACCATTCTTTATTCAATAGTAATTTCCCTTCATTAATAAGGATGCCATACACACGAATATTAAACCTTGAAGCAGGCTTCATCAAAACCAACGCTTTTTGTTAAAATAGTAAACTACCAATCCGGCCACAACAATAGAAAGAAAAATAGCAACGTAAAACCCGGACAATTTCCCTTCGAAAGGTACCATCACATTCATCCCAAAAAAGCTGGCAATTAAGGTAGGCAATGAGATAAGAATGGTGATACTAGTGAGGCGTTTCATCACAAGATTCATATTGTTGTTGATGATGCTAGCAAATGCATCTAGAGTGCTTACAAGGATGGTAGAATATTTCTCCGCCATTTCCAAGGCTTGCGAAAACTCAACTATTAAATCACTTAAAAACTCACGTTCATCTTCATCACAATTAAGAAAATTGGTACGTTCCATCTTCATTAAGAGAAGTTCATTGGCACGTAGAGAGGTCACAAAGTACACCAGGCTTTTTTGAATCCGCATCAAATAAAGAAGTTCTTCATTTCTATTAGAGTCATAGAGTTTTTGCTCAAGGATATTGCGGCGGTGATTAATTTCTTTCAATGTTTGCATGAAGTCCATTACTACCTTTTCAAAAATCTTAAACACCATCATATTCGGGCGTTCCGGATGACGTTTGGCAAATGTATTTAGGAATCGGCGTATGGCTTCGTTTTCGAAGGAATTGACCGTTACTACCTGATTGCGCTCCGTAATAATGATAGAGATAGGAATCGTAACATAATACGCATCACTTTCATTAAGAGAGTTATTCTCTACCGGAGTTTTCAAAACGATGAGCTTCACCCCTTCATCTGTTTCATAACGGGCACGCTCTTCTATATCCAATGAATCTATTAATAAGTCTCGTTGAATATTCAATGACTTTGAAATATTATTAATCTCATTGTCTTGAAAAGGTGGAGTAACATTTATCCAATTAGCACCTTCCGGCTGACTAATTTCTAATGTTTCTCTATTTATATTTTTGAAGTATTGAACCATTGAATCTAAAGCCTTGCAAAGGTAACGGGTGGTAAATAAAAAAACGGTACGTAAGATACACTCTTTTTAAAAAGGCTTTTAGATTAATTCCTAAAATTAAATTTGTGTTACTTTTTCACTTTAGATACCGTTGCCCAAAAGCCAATTGTATTTTTCCCATTAACTTTTACAATTACGGGGTACTCGCCTGATTTATCAAAGGACAACGAAACTAATAGGATATCACCTTGACGTACGATGGATATTGGGAGTTCACCAAATGGTGTCCATTGCTGAATGCTTACCACTTTGTATTGTGGGGCTCTCATTTCTATAGCTATGAGCTTAGTCTTACCTACCAGAGTTTTGATTTTACCTTTATCTGTAGGTGCAGGGTACAACTGCATCCGAATAGCTTGCTTATAAACTATCGGAGAAAAAATAAATTCAGCTTTACTAATACCCCATGATTTAGGTATAGGATTAGACTTGTCTTGTGAAAAATGGCTGAATAAAAACAATTGTTTACTAGTTAAAAACCACACATCTGAAAACTCTTTAACAAAGTTTCGAAAATTGAAGTCTGTAGTACCTGCACCCAAGCATACATCTACATACATAAACTGATGGTTGATAAATAGTACATTCCAATAGTGTTTGTTCTTTAATGGATTGACTCCTATATCTACCGTAAATAATTTTAAAAAACCAGGAACAACATAACACTGTATTCCGGCTAGGTCACACATGGTTTTGTACAAGTAGGAATACCCTTCGCTTGTTGCTGCTCGATTCTCTAAGGTAGCACTTGGTGTATGGCGAGCCGTTCTTTTATGATGATAAGCATAACTATCAAATTGAACGTTTTTGGCAATCCACACATAAATGGCATAAGCTAATTCTACTTGTGTATATCCTTGTTGTTTGAAACTATCAATGATAGTACTTATGGGTCTGTGATAATACGGTTGTAGCTTATCCACATAAGCAATGATAGGTGGCCCCAATGAATCTCTATTAAACTGCTGTGCTTGAACTGGAGTTGTATTCCCTAAGATGACGATAAGAATAAAGGATATAATTTTTATTTTTTCCATAAAGCACCTAAAGAATTAATTAGCTAAAGCTAGCTTGTATTGACTTAGTTTAGAATTTTAAATTCACAAAGAAGATTAAATTAGTATCCCAAGAAAAACTTAAAATTCCCCTATATTTACTACTCAAACTGATAAACTATGAATTTAAGAAACCTATTCTTATTCGTTTTTTTTAGCACTATTTTTTATGGCTGTAAAAAGAACAATAATACACCAGCACCTCCTTCCGGCAGTTATGCCAAAGGGCTTTTCATCAATGCAACATTAAATGAAGATTCCTTAAGAGTGAATATCAACGATACGTTTCAAAGTAGTGTTGGCAACCTTTTATTCTTAAGTAATGGGGGATATAAAAACATAAGAACCGGAAAGATTACTATTGGATTTTTTGTACCTAAAACCAATGGGGTCGTTGCTACAACGGTTCAGACAACTCAACTAAATGAATACTACAGTGTGTTTGCAGTGGGTGAAGGTACCGTTACCAATCCTCCATCCATACTTTTTGTAGCCGATGATTTAAGCACGCCGGCGACAGGCTATTCTAAAATTCGCTTTGCCAATCTTAGTGTAGAACCGGGCTTTAGCATGACGGCTGTAATAGACAACACCTCGGGCATTCAAAAACTAGACTCTAATCTTAGCTATAAATCTATTACCAATTTCAAAACAGTAACCTCCGGTACCTATAATATCACAATGGGTGATCCGGGGAGTTTAAAATCAGTTACTCTTGCTAGTCAAAGCTTACTTTCCGGTAAAATTTACACCTATGTATTCACTGGTAAAAATGGTGCAACAGGCAATGCAGCTTTCGCTTTAAAATTGATAGAAAATAAATAATCTTGTTTGATGTTGCGAGTAATACGCTTCAAGTAAGTCAACATTATTTTTCTAAAACAAACAAGCGGTTCAAGTGATTGAACCGCTTGTTATTTATGATTATCTAAGACTGTTTATAAGCCTTTACCATGGCATTGTTTATACTTTTTACCACTACCACAGGGGCAGCTATCATTACGACCTATTTTAGGTCCTGCTTGTACAGGAGTACGTCTTACTGCATGATCGGCTAAGTCATGTTCATTAGCGGCATAATCTTCACCTGCGGCATCCACTTCTTCTTTGTTCGCCTGCATTTGGCTCATATCGGTATGATGAGGAATTTCTTTTGCAGCTTGTGGCTGTTCTTGTTCCATAGGGATACCTGCTCTAAACAAGAAGGATATAATGTTACGATTCGTTTCAAGCAACATTTGTTTGAAAAGATTAAACGCTTCAAACTTATAAATCAACAACGGATCTTTTTGTTCATAAGAAGCCATACGAACAGAAGTGCGCAAGTCATCCATTGCACGAAGATGATCTTTCCATGATTCATCAATCAAAGCTAGTGTCATACTTTTTTCCAACATCTGTACTACCGGACGGGTTTCTTGAGCCACCGCTTCTTTAAGATTCACATAAATCTGTAAGCCTTTAATGCCATCAGTAAACGGTATCACTATGTTTTCTACTCTATCGCCATTTTGTTCTTGAATCTGTTGTAATGTAGGCAACATATGTTCTTTCATTGCCGCCCATTTACGAGTATAGAATTCTTTTGCTTGATGGTACAATTGATCCGCTACTTCGTCAAGATTGGCCTTATCAAATCCTTCTTTAGGTGTAGCCGGCTCAAGTGCTAAATGCTTGACTACTTCTAAGCTATAAGCTTCAAAGTTTCTATCATTATCAAATTGGAAAACGATATCGTTACAAACATCAAACAAAGCATTGTCGATATCGATAGAAAGACGATCTCCTGAGAGTGCATGTTTACGTCGTTTATAAATAACATCACGTTGAGAGTTCATGACGTCATCATATTCTAGTAAGTGTTTCCGTGTACCAAAGTTATTTTCTTCTACTTTCTTTTGTGCTCTTTCAATGGATTTGGTAATCATACCGTGTTGCAATACTTCTCCCTCTTTATGCCCCATTTTATCCATCAAACCTGCGATACGTTCAGAGCCAAACAAGCGCATCAAATCATCTTCTAACGATACAAAAAACTGTGAAGAGCCAGGGTCTCCTTGACGACCGGCACGACCACGTAACTGACGGTCAACACGACGGCTTTCATGACGCTCCGTACCAATAATTGCCAAACCACCGGCTTCTTTAACGCCTTGTCCTAGCTTAATGTCGGTACCACGACCTGCCATGTTCGTTGCAATAGTTACCGCCTGTGCCATACCAGCTTCTGCTACAATTTGTGCTTCTTTTAAGTGCTGTTTAGCGTTAAGTACGTTATGATTTATTTTTTTCTGTTGCAACATGCGACTCAACAATTCAGAGACTTCCACATTGGTAGTACCTACCAATACCGGGCGGCCGGCAGCACTTAGCTTTTCAATTTCATCAATGACTGCCTTATATTTTTCACGTTTGGTTTTGTAAACCAAGTCTTGTTGGTCTTTACGAGAAATAGGAAGATTGGTAGGAATAGTGACTACATCAAGTTTATAGATTTCCCAGAATTCACCTGCTTCTGTTTCGGCAGTACCCGTCATACCACAAAGCTTATGGTACATTCGGAAATAGTTTTGTAAGGTAACCGTAGCAAAAGTTTGTGTAGCGGCTTCAACGGTTACATTTTCTTTAGCTTCTATTGCTTGATGCAAGCCATCGCTATAACGGCGCCCATCAAGGATACGGCCGGTTTGTTCATCTACAATTTTCACCTTCCCATCCATTACCACATACTCAATGTCTTTATCAAATAACGTATAGGCTTTTAGTAATTGTTGCACTGAGTGAATACGATCTGCTTTCACTGCATAATCTTGTAACAAAGCATCTTTACGTTGTAATTTTTCTTCAGTAGATAGTACCGCTGTTTCAATATTTGCCAGCTCAGTAGCGATATCCGGCATTACAAAGAAGTTTGGATCTTCACCTGCTCCAGTGATTAGTTGAATACCCTTCTCTGTAAGGTCAACGCTTTTTTGTTTTTCTTCAATGGTAAAATAAAGCTCTTCGTTCACTTTAGGCATGTGGCGTTGTTGCTCACCTAGGAAATGGTTTTCTGCTTTTTGAAGTACTTGTCTATTCCCTTCTTCACTAAGATATTTAATGATGGCGCTATTCTTAGGAAGTCCTCTAAAGGCACGATATAAGTGTAACCCTCCTGCTTCTTTATCTGCTTTGCCTTCTGCTATTAATTTTTTTGCTTCCGTTAAGCTTTGGTTCACCACTTTACGTTGTGCTTCTAGAAGCTTTTCGATACGGGGTTTCAAGGCATGGAATTGTTGCTCATCTCCTTTAGGTACCGGACCGGAAATGATTAAAGGCGTACGGGCATCATCAATCAATACACTATCCACCTCATCCACCATAGCAAAATGGTGTTTACGTTGTACCATTTCTTCGGTATGCTGCACCATATTATCCCTTAGGTAGTCAAAACCAAATTCGTTATTAGTACCATAGGTGATATCTGCCATATAGGCATTACGACGCATCGGTGAGTTAGGCTGATGCTTATCAATACAATCCACTGTAAGACCTAAGAACTCGAATAAAGGACCATTCCATTCTTGGTCACGACGAGCTAGATAATCGTTCACGGTTACGATATGTACCCCTTCACCAGCAAGTGCATTTAAGTATGCCGGCAAAGTAGAAACGAGTGTTTTACCTTCACCCGTTGCCATTTCAGCAATTTTTCCATCATGCAAAACGGTGCCACCAATAAGCTGCACATCATAATGCACCATGTTCCAGGTAACCGTATTACCGGCGGCTTGCCAAGTATTTTGAAAGATTGCTTTATCTCCTTCTATTCTTATGTAGTCTTTTTCTAAAGCTAATTCTTTATCAAGCGCTGTTGCAGTAACTACTAACTCTGTATTCTCTTTTAAACGGCGAGAGGCTTCTTTTACCACAGCAAATGCTTGAGGTAATAGTTCTTTCAGCACCACTTCTAACTGTTCATCACGTTGTTTCAAAAGTTTATCAATGGCATTGTATAAACTTTCTCTTGAATGAAGTTCTGCTTCCAGATGATTGGCAACTTCAGCTCTTTTACTGACAAGCTCTTCATCTATTGCTGCTAGTCGGTCTTTGATAGTTGCTCTGAACTCTTGAGTTTTATTACGAAGCTGATCGATAGAGAGTGCTTGGTATTCGTTGAAGAAGCGGTTAACTTCAGCAATCATAGGCTCCATACGTTTCACGTCCTTGTCCGACTTGCTGCCGCCAAATATTTTTGAAAGAAATCCTAACATTGTATTGATTTGAGTAAGAATCTGATGAATAAAGTTTCCTGATGGCAATAATTATGCAAAAAAAATCTGCTGACATGATGGCGCATCAAGGGCGCCAAAGCTACACCAAATCAAACTTTTGACAAAGTATTCTCAGATGATAAATAAGTTTTGAAAAAAAATAATTCTGAACTATTGCAAGGCTTAAATATTTTTCTGTATTTTGGATTCGATTTTGAAAATAGCAACTATTATGAAAAAAACCTTTGTACTCATTACTACCGTATTGGCTACAGTATTATTCGGAACTAAAAGTTTTGCTCAAAACTTAGACGAAGAACTAGTAACAGTATATCGCTGGTATAACCCTGAAGCTAAAAACTATGTAACCTTGGCTGATGGTCAGTATCAGGAAGGACAATTACTTAACTGGGGCTGGAAAAATAAAACTCCTTTGTTTTTTGCCTATCGTAATCCAGGAGATGGACGTGTAGCTGTTAATGGTTGGTACAATCCTGTTACCAATGATTATATCAGCATTGCTGAAGATGAATTTAATGATGACCAAATGATTAAAATGGGTTATAAAGACAAAAAAACTCAGTTTTATGCACCTACTCGTCGTGGTTCCAACACTGTAGCCGTATATCGTTGGAAAATTTCTAAAGATTGGGTAACGGTTCCTGAAGAAGGCGACACCGATACTTATCTGAAGAAAGGCTATCGCCATAAAACCTTCCAGTTCTTCGGTATCGTTCGTAACGTAGATGCTGTAGTATATGGACAGTTATAAGCGTCCTAAAATTTTTAGTATTACAAAAAGGTCATCTGTAGAGGTGACCTTTTTCTTTGTTCATCACTTTTAAGAAAAACAATTAACGATGAACCTTATTGTAGAAAACACATGGAATCCAATAAAATAAATCACATAATCGTTTGCTTTTCCCAAAACCATTTGCTATCTTTAACTATCAATTAACCTTTTAAAAAAAATAAAATCATGAAAAATCTGCTAAAAAGCCTTATCTGGGGGGGGGTAATTTCCCTGATCGCCATGAGTAGTACCACACTACAAGCCCAGATTCCTGCCACACTACCCGATGTATGGGTAAGCGATGTCACTACTACTAAAAATCATATACCGACTACTTTGTTAGATGATGTAGTAGTCAATTGTGATATGATTACCGATGTCAATAGCGACCTACCCATCAAAGCTATCGTTTGGGATGAAGGAGTATTAAGCCGAGTGAGCCATCTCTATTTTGAAGATGGAGCAGGAAAT
>CALMXV010000352.1 GCA_937871155.1 uncultured Taibaiella sp.
TTGGCAGTACCGGTTTTAATGGCTTCTCAAGAATGGGACGACCATGATCGTTCAGGCAAAACCTTTGCACGTGAGTCTGCTATTAACACGCTATCCTCATGTGCCCCTAATGCAATTTTATTTACTTATGGCGATAACGATACGTATCCACTTTGGTATGTACAAGAAGTTGAAGGGTTCCGTAAAGATGTACGTATTATCAACACTAGCTTATTAGGTATTGGTTGGTATATTGATCAACTTCGATATAAAATCAATGACGCACCTGCTGTACCGATGATTTGGAAATCTGAAGACTATGTAGGTGATAGAAGAAACTATATCCGCTTCTTTGAAAATCCTCAGATACCTAAAGACCGTTACTTTAGCTTAGATGAAATCTGCAACTTTGTTATCAGCAACAATGATGCGAATAAATTAAGAACACAGAATGGAGAAATGACCAACTATCTGCCCTCTCGTAATTTCTTCTTGCCTTCACTTACTAGAGAGCAATTGATAGCAGAAGGTATGCTTAGTCCTACAGATTCCTTACCTATAAATACTGATTTAAAATTCTCGTTACCCGGTGAAGCTGCCACTAAAGATCAATTAGCCATCATGAATATAGTAGCGGCTATGGCAAAAGAAGGTTGGAAGCGTCCAATCTATTTTGGTGGAGGAGGAGACAACTATATCGGCTTGAATAATTATTTACGCTTGGAAGGTACAGTTTATCGTTTAATGCCTTATTCTCAGCCTCCTTTACGTCAAAACGCACCAGGTGAATTTGGCTTTGTAAACGTTGATAAATCATTCGATTTATTTAAGTCGAAATACACGTACGGTGGTGCTGAGCGTAAAGATGTTTATTTTGATGAAAAGAATAGAATGGCATTAGCACCCTATCGTATTACTGTTGCACGTATAGCAGATGAGTTAAGTGCAAGAAATAGAAAATCAGATGCGGTTCTTATATTAGATAATGTGATGAAAGGGATAACCCCAGAAGCTTATGCTTACGATTTCCAATGCTATCTATTAGTAAACTCTTATTATAGAGCAGATGCAATAGCAAAAGGAAAAGACTTGGCAATGAAGCTTACTAAAAACCTAGAAGATGATGTGAAATATATTGCATCGTTAGGAAATGAAAGTGCCCGTGCAAGCCTTGCCGGCGATGTACAACGGGATATCAGCGTGATCAATATCTTGGGAACTTTTGCCACTCAAGCAGGTGATACTGCAACCAGTAAAATTTTGAATGAAAAAGTTAAGGTACTTACAGATTTAGTGTATCGTGAAATTGGTCAAGAGCACTTCAGACAGTAGTATTATTTTCTAGTCGCCCTTCTCTCGAAAGGCTTATAAGGAAAAAATGAAAGAGGTTATCTGTTAAACGGTAGCCTCTTTTTTTATTGGGTTTAATAGTTGAAGATACTATGAAGCGTTTGTAATGACGCCTAAGTAAGTGTTGTGTTATTCTAATGTTAGAAGGCTGACAATGATTACAAGAATGTTATTATTGAAAGACATTTGTAGCCGTTTTTAGAAAGAAATATTTCGGCTATTATATGAAAAGATTACCGGGGCTTAATGGATTAAGAGCAATAGCGGCAAGCACGGTATTCATAGGTCATGCTTATCAAATTTTAGGCATTTATTATTCAGAAAATGCAACCCGCATCTTTCATATAATTGATTTAGGTGCCGGAATGGTCAATCTGTTTTTTGTTATCAGCGGATTTATTATCACTTATTTATTAATGAACGAATATGCAGTTACAGGCAAAGTCAATAAGTGGGTGTTTTTTGGAAAAAGAGTTCGAAGAATATTGCCCTTGTATTTTTTAGTTTATGGTTTTGTATTTATTCTATCAAATACTACTACACTTTATCATCCCATCAATGCTTTGTCCACAAGCGGGATTCCAGTCTTTGCCTTGTTTTTAGTTAATTATAATGCCTACTTTGCCACTTCACTTTCAGTATTGCCTCACTATTGGTCGTTGTCTGTGGAAGAGCAGTTTTACTTAGGATGGCCTTTTTTATTTACTAAATGGAAGCCTAAATTTATTGCTCTTACTGTTTTAATAGGAGCCTTAATCATAAGGAATATGAGTGCTTGGTTAGCACATCATGATAGTGGCAATCCATATTGGTCAACATTAAATTCAGTAATGGTAACATCAAATTTTGGTGCGATAGCTATTGGGGCTTTAGGAGCTTTGTATCATAAGGATTCACGAGGGCGATTCATCGTTTTTCATCCATTTAGTCAGTTGGTAGCTTGGATTCTTTTTGCGTGGTATTTTATTAAAGGATTCAATATCCCTTATATAAATTTTGAAATAACTGAATTGATTTTTCTGGTTTTGATTTTAAACCTTACGATGAATCCTAAATCAATACTTAGCCTAGAAAATAAAATATTTAACCAAGTTGGTACTATATCTTATGGTATTTATATGTACCATTGGCCGATACTACCACTTCTAATAAGTCTGTTGAATCATATTGGTTTGATGCCATTATTTTCTTCATTTTATTACATCCCTTTCGTTTTGTTCGGCTATGCAGTTGTTTACTTAATTTCATTTTGTTCCTATCATTTTTTTGAATTGAAATTTATTAAGAAGCAACCCTCAACCAAAAGATCTATAAACGATAATAGGGTAGCCACTGTATCATAATAGGATGGGCTTTTTATTCTTCATTCAATAAGTACCTTTGCCCACTATTCAATTTAGTTTATGATATCATCTTTTCAACAAGTAGGCGTGATAGGTTCTGGAGCTATGGGTTCTGGTATTGCTCAGGTAGCTGCTATGGCTGGGCATGTAGTAGTGCTTTATGACACTAATGCAAATGCTTTAGAAAATGCCAAAACATCTCTCAGCCAAGCGCTATTTAAACTTCAAGAAAAAGGCAAGATTGAAAGTGCTACAGCTATCATAGATAAGATTAGCTATTCTAATAAGCTTAGTTCTTTGTCCTCGTGTAAATTAATTATTGAAGCCATTGTTGAAAAGCTAGAAATTAAAAAATCGGTTTTTGCTGAAGTTGAAACATTGGTAAGTACTGATTGTATTCTAGCTACGAATACGTCTTCACTTTCAGTAACCTCTATTGCTGCAGCATGTAAAGACCCTTCAAGAGTACTAGGATTACACTTTTTTAATCCAGCTCCACTTATGGCTTTAGTAGAAGTAGTACCAGCTATTCAAACCAACGAGCATTGGATAGAAGAAATGAAAGCTTTGATGACTGCTTGGAAGAAAGTGCCAGTGTTGACAAAAGATACTCCGGGTTTTATTGTAAATAGAGTTGCAAGACCTTTTTATGGAGAAGCATTACGCATCTTTGAAGAAGGCATC
>CALMXV010000353.1 GCA_937871155.1 uncultured Taibaiella sp.
CAATCCTACTAGCAATTTTGATTCATTAAGAGTTTCCGTTTCTACGAATAATGGAGCAAGCTTTACCAGCCTTGCTTCCTATGCAGCACAAGCTACTTGGGGTCTACAACAAATACCAATTACTAGCAACTCCGCACAAACTATTATTCGGTTCCAAGGTGTAGGTGATGCACAGTTTATGGATGATTTAGGAATTGATTTAGTGCAAGTATTACCTCCTTGTAGTGGAAAACCAACAGCCGGACAAATTGACTCCTTCAAAGTATGTTCAGGAGTAAACTTTGATTTAGCCCTTACTGGCACATCTAATAGTGGTGGGCTTACGTATCAATGGCAATCATCTCCAGATAATATTACATGGACGAATGTTACCAACGGAAATACAGCTATCGTGACAACGGCGATTACTGCTCCGACATATTTTAGAGCTATCGTTACTTGTAGTCATTCCGGATTGGCAGATACCTCCACAAGCGAATACTTTGTGATAGCACCATTTTATCTTTGCTATTGCAACAATGGAGCACAAATAAGCACAGGAGAAGACATCGGTAATGTAACAATAACACGCACTTCACCGATTCAAATTGTACTCAACAATGGGAATGCCTCTCCACTGAATAGCAATATCAACGCCAACAAGTCTTATACTGACTATACCAATGTAACTCCAGCCGCACTATTTAAAGGCTCTACTTACAACTTTAAGATTACAGCTATAACCGATGATATTGGTTTATTCTCTAGCACAGCTTCTGTATATATCGACTTAAATCAAGATGGTATTTTCGATCCGAATACAGAGCGAGTAGTCAATGGAAATATTAATACTATCTCCCACATTTTCGGAAGTACTTATACGATTCCTAATACCGCTTTAATTGGCGTTACCGGCATGAGAGTGATTTGTGATGCAGGCTTTGGTATTACTAGCCCTTGCCTACAGCCTTATATGGGTGAAGTAGAAGATTATTTGGTAAAGATTGACTACCCAATTTGTACTGGAAACGTAAACGCCGGAGTCGCCACTATATCCGATACGCTTCTTTGTGCTCACGAACCCTTTTCTATCATGGATACTAGTTATAATAAACAGACATCAGGTATTGTAAGAAAATGGCAAGCATCAACAGACAACATAACTTGGATAGATATTCCTAGTTCTACCGATTTGGATACCATGTTATTAACGGCACCTCTCCAAAGCACTTACTATCGTTTGAAAGTAACTTGTACTGCTACCAATACGAATTCCTATTCTACTACAGTGCTTCTAAAAATCCGCCCTGCATACTTCTGTTATTGCCCAAGTTATGCGGATGGTGGTGCTGCGGACTTATCAGATGTAGGCGCATTCTCTATTGGTACTTATGTCATAAATGGTGGCGGCCCTCATTTATCCAACCCTGGTGCTATTCAGTCTTATACCGGCAATGGAAATGGTGTAACCTTGTATAGAGACAGTAGCTATCAAGTTTCGCTATATCATATCATCAAAGATGCCAACCAACAAGATGCTAAAGTGACATTGTTTATAGACTATAACAACAACTTCGTTTATGACATCCCATCCGAGCGTGTATGGACAGGTTATACGGACATCAACAATGTCTTTATTAATACAACCATCTATGTACCCTCTACAGCAGTGAAAAATGTTTCTACAGGTATGCGTTTAATATTAAACAACGATGTAGCTCCGAATACACCTTCTGATGAAGGATGTGGCACCTATACCTCTGGCGAAACAGAAGACTTTAACTTAATCATCCGAGATAAAAATGACCCTACATCTATACCTGAGGTAACAAATGATATATCAATGAATTTATACCCTAATCCTACAAATGGACGTGTACTAGTACAGATAAATAAAAAACAATCAACTAGCGAACTTCATTTAGTGATTACT
>CALMXV010000354.1 GCA_937871155.1 uncultured Taibaiella sp.
AAACCCTTTTTCTATTAGCATTCTATGAATTTCATTTTCATCAAAGCCAAATCCAGCACCACAGCCATTAAGCTCTATGATGATAGCTTTGAGTGAAGGGTCGCTCAATAATCTTTGTGCGCCTAGTAATGCGGGGTACTCATAGCCTTCAACATCTATTTTTAATAAGGTAGGAGTTCTATGTTCAAAAATTTTATCCATGGGCAATACGGCAACTTTAATTGCATCGCTAGATTCTTCGTGGTCTTGAATAACGTGATTTAAAGCATCCAGTACCGATGTAAATCTTAAAGTAGTTTCTTTATCTCCTACTCCATTTTGCAATAATTTTATTCTATTGCCTACATTATTAACCTCAACATTACTTTTTAATATAGAGAATGTATTCGGTACTGGCTCTACTGCAACGACTTCAGCACCACAGTTGACTGTAGCTAGTACAGAAAATGCTCCTATGTTAGCACCGATATCTCCAAAATAATCTTCTTTCCTTAGCAAGTGAAGCAAGAAGCCCATTTCTTCATATTCTCCAAGGCCTGCATAGATATGCGATGTGGCACCAGCCAGTCCCTTTTTTAACATTAAATAACTATTCTCTACAAACTGTTTTCTTTTCAATCCCGGGCTGATAGCTTGTGAAAGCTGCCAATTAAGAACTCTTAAATAGCATTTCAATTTGGCACGAGAGGCAATAGGGTGGTTGTCGATAAAACGTTTGATGAATAGTATTTTTTCTAGCATACTGTTGGAAGGGTGAAATGGATTTAGGAATTTATAGTTTACAAATGTAGGGTGAGTAGTATTTGTAGAATTATTTTTTTATTGAGGTAGTGCCAACACATCTCCAGCTACTAAAGCAGTATAATCTTCAATAGCTACAAGACCCTCATGTTTTATCTCATGAAATTGATAATTAAACTGTGCTAGAAAATCAAAAATTGCGGTTGAGGATTCATGGGTTCTTAACTGGTAGTTTCGATCATATTCAAACACAATTTTAGGCTTGTTAGTTTCGATTATTTTATGAAGCCCTTGGAATGCATACAGCTCGTATCCCTCTACATCTATCTTTATAAAATCAATTTTTTCTTTGATTATATCATCACCAATCACACACTTGATTTCTAAATCTCCTTTTTCAAATAGATTAAATGTTCCCGGGTTGCTATCATCTTGTCGCGCTTTTATGTTAAACGTTTCGTTAGAATTGCCCAAGGCTAGTTGATAAAGGGTAATATTGGTATAGCCATTTAAGGCTATGTTGTCTTTAATCTTTTCAAAATTATATTTTACCGGCTCAAAGGCTAGCACCTTACCTTGATTGCCTACTAACTCTGAAAAGAAGAGGGTGTGAAAACCAATATTAGCACCCACATCTAAAACGGTATTGCCCGGATGGATATGTTGTTCAAAAGCGGTTTTGATATAACCTTCATAATCTCCTAAATAGTGTATTTGCGCTCCAATTAAGGTTTTGGTATCACAAGTAAGTTTAAAATTTCCTTTTAGGGGTTGAGTGAGAATAGGAGTGTTTAGTTGTAAACGATTGCGGTTAAACAAATAAAAAAACAACCGATACTGTCCTCTAAAGAAGGGTCTTCTAAGTATTAATCTATAAATGAATTTCATGGAAACGATGTTGGGAAATGAGGAAATACCGATTAAAGTTGGTTTAAAAGTTTTACAAGCTCATGGGTGACCGCCTTAGCAGAATACGCATCAAAGGCTTCACGATTAACTTGTTTCGGGTCAAAATTTTTAAGAAAGGATAGGTAATCATTAAATCTTGGTAAAAACTGAGCTTCTAAATAATCCAGTCCATTTTCGCCATCAAAAGGAATAACGATACCGGCATGAGTACTAGTTAATATTTCAGAGGCAGTACTTTTCTCATGTAGTACCGCAAAGATGGACTTATGACTTAATACTGCTTGGTAGGTTTTACTAGGGGTATAATGCGGCTCAGTACTACCTAGTATAAATACGCCATCAGCAGCATCTAAATGTATGAGCACATCTAAGTAAGGAATCCTTTTAGGGTATTCAAATACTATCGTATTCCATAAACCATACTTCTCAGCAAGAGGTTTTATATTATGGCTTTCCGCATCATTGGCACGGCTTCCGGTTCCTATAAACTGAAATTCTATCTGTTCAAACTGATTACGATTGGTAGCGATGGTTTTAAATATACGTTCCAAAGGTTCATAGGCTTTCGGCAACATAGCGCCAGCATATACCAATTGTATTTTATCCGGTTTTGAAGAAAATAAATAAGGCTTAATGCTTAATGTTTTTACTTGATGATGGTCGTTTTCTTCACCACCATAAGGCATAGCTCCCATGATGGCTTGATGCTGTAGGTGCGGGTTTCGCTCTAACACGCCTTTATAATAGCCTTCTGCGACACCTGTTATCAATCTACTTTTTTTAACAGCTATCGGCTCTAGAAATTTAGCGATTTGAGTACTTATCCAATGGCGAGAAAACAGCTTATCACTTCCGGGGAATTTATGCACCCAAGGGTCTATATAGTCAATGCCATACAGAATGCCTGTTTTTTCATGCAGCCACCTACCTACTAATGCTACGTAATAGGAAGGAATAGGGATGTATAAAAAGTCAATTTTTTCAGATTTGATAAGTTGTTTTGCTTTTCGATATAATTGAAAAAAACATCTTAA
>CALMXV010000355.1 GCA_937871155.1 uncultured Taibaiella sp.
CAAATGGGTATAAACTTTTCTGCTTCTTCATATCTATCAATTTCAATAAGAAAATAGAGAAAGTAATAGTATCCAATGCCATATTCAGTATCTAACGCAAGCCCCCTGTTAAAGTTAATCTCAGCTTCAACATATTCTTTATTAAGCATCTGTAACCAACCTAACTTGACATATGACTTTGCAAAATGTGGGTATAAATTAATTAACTGTTTTAATTGCAATTGAAGTACTGAATTATTTGATTTATTGATTTCTTGCTTATTTATTTTAATAAAAGCTTCTTCTATTGCTTCACGTTTTATTATGTCATTTATATTTTCCAAAAAGACTAATTAGTATAATAAATATAGGAAATAAAGTTGACTTATTTTAATAAAATAATCCCGATTGTAATAAAACAATCGGGATTATACTTAATGCTTTAGACGTAAATTATTTATCGTTGTCTTCAGCTTTTTTCAACTTATCTTTAATAGCTGCTAAAGCGCCTAAATCTCCAAGTGTAGGTTTTTCAACTTTATTTTGAACATTCTTCACTGCTTTTTTAGTACTATCAGCATCGGCCTTTTCAGCTTTCTTCACAGCATCTTTCTCATCAGCTTTTACTTGTTCCCAAACGCGGCTATGAGATACCATGATACGTTTGTCATTGCGATCAAACTCGATAATAGAAAAGTTAATTGTTTCGTCTAATTCTACGTTGCTTCCATCTTCTTTACGAAGGTGACGTGCAGGGGCAAAAGCTTCTAAACCGTATTGTAATTGTACAGAAGCACCTTTATCATCCTTACGAGTTACATGACCTTCATGAATAGAACCGATAGGGAATACAGTTTCAAAAGTATTCCAAGGATCTTCTTCTACTTGTTTGTGACCTAAAGCAAGTTTACGACTTTCTTTATCGATACTTAAAACTACTACTTCGATGTTTTCACCTACTTTGGTAAATTCACTTGGGTGATTAAAACGTTTAATCCAGCTAAGATCGCTAATGTGAATCATGCCACCGATACCTGTTTCTAATTCAACAAATACACCATAAGGGGTAATGTTTTTCACTATACCGTTATGACGGCTATCCGTAGGATATTTAGCCTCAATAGTTTCCCAAGGATCTTGAGTCATTTGTTTAATAGAAAGACTCATTTTACGTTCATCTTTATCAAGAGTAACGATTACAGCTTCGTATTCGTCACCCATTTTAAAGAATTCTTTTGCATTGATTGGTTGAGAAGACCAAGTGATTTCACTTACGTGAATTAGTCCTTCGATACCTGGTTGTATTTCTAAGAAAGCACCATAGTCTTCAATATTTACAATTTTACCTTTTACAGATGCACCTTCTTTGATATCTTCTGCAAGATTATCCCAAGGATGTGGCGTTAATTGTTTTAAACCAAGGCTAATGCGTTTTTTCTCATCATCAAAGTCTAAAACAACAACATTTAATTTCTGTCCGTTTTCTAAAACTTCAGTTGGATGATTTACACGTCCCCAGCTAATGTCTGTTATGTATAACAAACCATCAACACCGCCTAGATCTATAAATGCACCAAAGTCTGTAACGTTTTTAACGAGACCTTCTAATACCTGACCTTTCTCTAATTGACCGATGATTACACTACGTTGTTGCTCGATATCACTTTCAATTAGAGCTTTATGAGAAACAACTGCATTTCGAATTTGTTCGTTAATCTTAACTACTTTAAAGTCCATAGTTTTACCTACGTACTGATCATAGTCAGTTACCGGCTTCACATCAATTTGAGAACCTGGTAAGAATGTTTCTAAACCGTGAACATCAACAATAAGTCCACCTTT
Organism: uncultured Taibaiella sp.; assembly: GCA_937871155.1. Classification (GTDB taxonomy): domain Bacteria; phylum Bacteroidota; class Bacteroidia; order Chitinophagales; family Chitinophagaceae; genus JAFIGV01. Next base: position 1,822 of record CALMXV010000355.1, read on the forward strand.
AGTTTTGGAGGTAATAGTACCTGTAACCACTTCGCCAGTTTTGTAAAACTCAACGATTTCTTGCCAAGAACGTGCTGCACGAGCAAGTTTACGGCTCAATTGTAAATGGCCATTGCGGTCTTCTTTCTCTACAACAATAACTTCGATTTCATCGCCAATTTTTACATCTGGCATGTCACGAAATTCATTTAAAGAAATTAAACCATCGGATTTGAAGCCAATATTTACTATCGCGTCAGTATGACTAAGACTAACGATAGTTCCGTTAAGCAGTTCTGAGTCTGCTACATCTTTAAAAGTGCCTTCATACACTTTTTCTAGTTGCTCACGCTTTTCTTTTGAGTAAGAAGCAACATTGCGTTTGTCAACACTCCAATCGAAGTCATCATGAGATGAAGCTTGGGGAGCGTTTTGTGGTTGAGAAATGATTTGATTTTCTTCCAAGTTTTAAGTCCTCCTTTTGAGTAAAATTTTTGGATGGCAAAGGTAAGTAAATACTTTATTAAAAAAAATAGAAATTTTAACCCTAAAAATTTAAAGTCGATAAGTTATGAAATAAAAAAAACTGCTTCAAATTAAAGCAGTTTTTCAGAGATTTAGAAATAAAAATTAGCGCTTATTTACTCTACTACCAGGATTACCTGTAGTTGATTCGCTATCAGTTTCCGAATCATCGTTGGAATTTTCATCCACTTGAAGATTTTTAGATTGTTCATCCATAGAACCAGGCTTAGCACTATTAAATAATACACGACGAGTTGGAACATCTGTTACAATTCTAAATTCAGTTCTACGATTCAGTTGGCGACCCTGAGGATTATCTCCACCACCTGAAGTATTAGGTGCAGCAGGATTAGACATTCCTAATGGTTTGGCAATCATTCTGCTTTCTTCAACTCCTGATTGTATTAAGTATTGTTTCACTGCTTCAGCTCTTTTAAGAGACAGATTATTATTGTATTGGCTTGTTCCTTTTCCGTCTGTATAAGAATAAATTTCAACACTTAATGAACCGTTGTCTTTCATGAAATTTACTAAAGAGTCTAAAGACGCAATTGATTCTGGACGTAAACTTGCTTTATCATAATCGTAATAAATATTACTTACACGGAAAGCGTTCACGATTTCTTCCATATATACGGTTACATAAGCTGTATCATCTGGATCCGTACGTTTTACATCCATCGTATTTACAGTCGCTCTTGTAGAAGATAATCCAGTTTTATCGCCTGTTATTACATAAGTATGACCGCGTTTCATGGAGAAAGCAAAATTACCATCCGCAGAGTTATATGTTTTCAAATCTCCTTTATCATCAACCATTTTAGCAACTACATCTTGAAGAGGTACATTACCATCACGGGTTACAACTTTCCCCATTACCATTAACCTTGGTTCATACTGTACTCTCCAAATATCATCACAACAAGTTGGGTTTGTTAATGCAATTGAACCAACACGGTTTGATACTAAATATGCATCTGGTTTACCAACAGGATCTTTAATATAATAAAGTTCATCAGCTGGTGAGTTAATTGGAGAACCTAAGTTAGTAATATTTTGATATCTTGATGGACCACCATCGGCTGAGAAAATATCAAAACCACCCATGGTTATCCAACCATTAGAAGAAAAATACAACTTATTTACACGAGAGTCATAATAAGGAGTAACTTCATCCATTTCAGTATTCACTTGCTTACCAGCATTTTGAGGACGGCGATACGTATTGTTACGAGGATCAATTACAGAGTACCAAATATCATATCCACCACGACTTTGAAGCTTACGATTTGAAGAGAAGAATAAGATTTCTTTCTTACCTACTTTAGCTACAAATGGTTGAGTATTAGAACCACTTTCGTTAATACCTTCTCCTAACAATTCAGGCTCAGACCATTGTTCACCTTCAAATTTAGATACGAAGATTTTACAAATGATTTTGGCAGAATCTTCTTCGCTACACTTGCTAAAGTAGAATCTATCTCCACCCGGACTGTAAGAACCATTTCCTACATGTACATGTGGGTTATTAAAATTACCATCGTTAAACTTTAAAGCCCATTGGAATGAATCTACATCTTCAACAAATTTTTGCTTACGTGCAATCATAAAGCGAGACACATAATCTCCTCTATTGCTCTTATCAGCATCAATTAAATTGTTTTGATTCATCGTAGCGAACAATATTGCAGTATCGCCTAATGGGTAGGGTGCTGATTCTGTATAAGCACTATTCACATTAGGTCCAGCATTTTTGATGGTTACCGGCTGAGGGTCATTAATGGTATTCAAAGCCATTTTAGCACCATCAATTTCTTTTTTAGCACGAATTTTAAGTTTTTTATACGTTTTTGGATTATCCGTAATAAACTTATTAAACTGATGAATTGCTTCATCATATTTCCCTTGCATTTTAAGCATTACGGCTTCTTTATACTTTGCTTCTGGATATAATTTTGGAGCTAAAGCATAAACTTCATTATAATACATTGAAGCCGGAACATAGTCTCTAGTAAACCAATAGCACTCCGCTAATTGATACGTTAAGTAAGGATTGCGGGGTTGTTCCGTTTTTAATTGTTGATAATAGTCAATAGCGTTGATATAACTTCCGGCTCTGAAAAGACCATCAGCCCAACGAAGTTTCTTGTAATATGGGAAACTCCTTACTGGATCATTTGCCTTATTCCTGTACCTATCTTTTTGTTGCTGGGCATTTGCATCCAACTGAACTGTGATGAAAGCTATTGCCAAAACTAAAAGCAGCCAATTTTTTCTCATGTGTGCAAACCTTATTAGAATGGGATAAAAAACGTTGTTAATGGGATAAAAGTAATAGATTGTTTTAAAAAAAGAAAGGGCTTAAAATATTTTTGCCCTCTCACAAAAAAACATTTTAGAATCGAGAACATGGATACACCAATCTACGAGCAAAATCAACTGGACTTGGTGCAACGAAACGCAATGCAATTTCAAATCCGCCATTACCATTTGATGCTGTTTTAAGATTCGATGTATTATAGTCATAAGCTACTCCTAAACGAACACCTTTCCACTCCAACCCAGCATTAATCATAATCGCATCGTTGCCTCTGTACCAAACACCTGCAAATACAGCAGTAGAAATAGAACGAAATTGATCTTGACCTACTATTAAATGGAATTCATTACCAGCCACTAATTCACTAACGGAAGATTGGCTTTGGAACAAAACACCTGGGCGGAGACTAAAGCGATCATTTAGATATGCAACCGCACCTAACTGCGCAGCATAGCGGATTCCAAGACCTACTTGGCTATTTGCTTGCTTACGGAAAGACTCGTTAGGTTGGTTTAAGTTCATAGCAGATAGACCAAGTGTAAAGCCGAAATTTTCACTTGAACTATGTGAAAATGCAACACCTGCATTTACTGTGAAATAATCTGTTTTGTTTTTCATTACTTCTTGTGGACCAAAGAAACCGCCATTGTCAAATTGATTTTCAAAATACAATTTGCTTAGGTCAAAGCTTTTTTGTGTGTAACCTCCTTGTAAACCTATTGTCAAAGCATTATTTGCCTTTTCGCCTAAAAATTTATGATACGCAACAGAGGCTAATCCTGAAAAATTTTGAAGGTTACCATCACCTGCACGATCATTATAAAGCTGAACCCCAACAGCTAAATAGTCGTCTGTAGTAAGGTCATGAACGATAGGTGCGTCAAAGGAAGCAGCGATGGTCTTGAAGGGAACCGTCACACTTCTCCATTGATCTCTATAAATTGCAGCAGCTCTGTATTGACCGTTAAATGCACCTGTGAATGCGGGATTCACTGTAAGGGGCGCCATATTAAACTGGGTAAAGTGCACATCTTGTGCAAAAGAGTTTGCGCTAAGTGTTAATGCCAAACCTGCTGTAATGCCGGCACGTAGGAATGTATTTTTCATACTCATTTTATGCAGTTCCTGTTAACTATTTAATGTTTTTAAAAAATTTAACCAGCTTTGCTGATTCGAATTTCTTGTTACAATAGAGGTTGAAAATACGCAAATATTTTAAAGTTGCAACTACTTTTTGATTAAAAGCTTTTTTGCGAAATTATCCTCTTTGTTTTTTTAAGACGGAAATGTAAACAAAAGCGTTTGTATATTCCAAGCAAATAAAGTAATTTTTAATTTTTCATGCCAATCAATTTATCAACGTAATCTTTATTGAAGTTTGAAAGTCATTTTTCATAAAACTACATAGCAAACTGTATTCTTGATAAACTGCATTTTCTAAAGTCAAAAAACATGAAATAACCTACTTTCGTTTCTTCTTGAAATTCGCAAAATGTACTTCACTTTCTTTTTATTAATACTTACTTCTATTACTTCCTATTTAGGGTTTAAAGATAGCTCTTTGATAGACAAATATGCCTTCAGTATTAATCGACTTCTAAAACAAAAAGATTATAAACTACTCATAACTTCCGGCTTTTTCCATATCAATTGGATGCATTTAGTCATTAATATGTTTGTCTTATTTTCTTTTGGTACCGGTATAGAAGGGGAATCGGGCATTGTAACTTTTCTACTGATTTATTTTTTTAGTTTGGCCGGTGGCAATTTATTGAGTCTTTTAATTCATAAACATCAACCTCATTATACTTCAGTAGGTGCTTCAGGTGCTATTAGTGGATTAATTTTTTCCTGCATTGTAATGTACCCACAAATACGTTTATTTTTTTTACCGGGTTGGATATTTGGAATTCTATACATCGCCTACACACTATACGCCATTCGTGCAAATAGAAGAGACGTAGGACATGCCGCTCATTTAGGTGGTGGACTTGTAGGCATGTTAGTAGCCGTAATGTTATTTCCTCATTTAATAGCTAATAATTGGTTGATTTTACTTGCCATCTTTGTACCTACTGTGCTATTCCTTTTCATTATGGTTTATAAACCCGAATGGATCTACATCAACAACGCAGATGTAAGAAGAACTTATACCTTTGAGGATCGTTACAATATTGAAAAAAATATTTCGCAAAGTGATATTGATAGCATCTTAGAAAAAATAAATAAAAAGGGAATGCAAAGCCTTACTCGTGAAGAAAGACAACAACTAGAACATTATTCAAAACAATAGCAATTACATACATGATACAAGCCGGAAATATTTACAATTTAAACATCATTAAACTAGTTGACTTTGGTGTTTACTTAGATGCTGAAGGAACAGAGATATTACTACCCAAGCGTTACGTACCGTTAGGAAGCAAAGAAGGAGATGTCGTTACTGTATTCCTTTATCATGATAATGAAAGTCGATTAATCGCAACCACCGAAACACCACTCATAAAAGAAGGAGAAATAGCTTTACTGAAGGTGGTAGATAAAAACCAACAAGGAGCATTTCTGGAATGGGGTATCATGAAAGACTTATTTATGCCGCTTTCTCAACAACGTTCGCATATTCATCTTCATCAGTATTATATAGTTTATGCCTATCGGGATGAACAAACAGGGCGTATGGCTGCTACGGAACGTTTTGAAAAATATTTGAGTAACGAAACTCTTACCGTTGAAGAAAAACAAGCGGTACAAATATTGGTGTGGGAAAAAACAGATATTGGCTATAAAGTCATAATAAACAATTGCCATATCGGAGTACTGCACTTTAGTGATGTGTTTCGAGAACTAGAATATGGTGAGATTATCAATGGATATATCAAAACCATACGAACAGATAACAAGCTGGATGTAATGATGGGAGAAAGAGGTTATCAACGAGTAGGTTCAGTAGAACAACAAATCCTTTCTTTACTTAAAGAAAAAGATAATCACTTGCCCTATACCGATAAATCATCTCCTGAAGAAATTAAAGCAGTTTTTGGCATTAGCAAGAAGGCATTTAAAATGGCTTTAGGTTCATTATACAAACAACGTCTAATTGCATTGCACCCTTCGGGTATCACTTTGTTAGAGCAATAGTTTATACAGATAAATTTTACGCCCATTGTTAACATCATTCAGACGAATCTCTTATTAATATTACTTGTAAAAAGCCCTACTTGCATTGTAGGGCATTTTGTTGATAGTAGAATTTATATTCATTAATTAATAGCATGACATCATCATAATATCACTTAATTACTCTCTAAAATATTGTTTGATTTTTTCATGAAGCAACTTCGTTATATTTTATCTGCATTTCTAGCTTGCTGTATAAGCCTCATTAGCTTTTCACAAACACCTTTACCCGATAGTCTGTTACAAATCATTAATACCACAAAGAATGATTCAACAAAAGCTATGGCCACGTTAAGGCTGGCGTTCTATTACAACTTTAATGATGTTGCTGCTGCAAAAAAATATATCGATATGGGTGTGCAGCTTTCTAAAGAAAAAAAGCTACCCTATTGTGAAGTATATAGTTACAACGTACTAGGCATCTACTATGATGTGCAAGGAATTGGTGATAGTGCTTATGCTAGTTTTAAAAATGGGATTCAAATAAACAAGCAATATCACTTTACAGACTTAGAAGTAAAATTGCTCAACAACTTAGGAATGTATTGTTGGAATAACGGTCAACTCATAGAAGCACAATCCTATTTTTTTGAATCATTAGAAAAAAACAACTTAGTAAAAGACGCTCAAAAAAAGACAGATGAAAGTATCATGTTTTCTAACATAGGGCTTATCTATCAAGAACAAGACCTATATGCCAAAGCATTGACCTATCACTATAAAGCATTATCAATTCGAAGAAAAAATAAACAAGTAGAGCAGATTCCTTTATCGTTAAATAATATCGGTATATGCTACGTGCATTTAGACAGTATTGATAAATCCATTCAAATATTACAAGATGGCATCGGACTAGCTACGGAACAAAATAACTTACGAGCTTTAGTGGACCTTAAAAGCAGTCTTTCATCCAGCTACACTACAAAAGGAAACTATGCTGCTGCATTAAAACTACAGCTTGAGATTTTGGCAATGCAGCAGGAAATAATATTAGCACCCAAACTTGTGATGAATCAAGAAGCGTTGGTTGCAGGTAGCTATATGATGCTCCATGATTATCCTTCTGCATGGAAACACATGAACAGTGCTCTGGAACTATTAAAAGCCCATCCAGAGCTACATTATTTTGCGTCTTCTGTATATAGTTTTGCATCTTCGTTATACTTCATTAGTCAGAATCCTGAAAAGGGTTTAGAGTATAATTTACTTGGCCAAAAACTATTAGAAGAAAAATCAAATGAACTACATCAACGTAAGCTATCAGAACTTGAAGTACGCTATGAAACCCAAAAGAAAGAAATAACTATTGCGCAACAACGCACGAGCATTGCACTAGCACAGCAAGCTATTACACAACGAAATTATTGGATACTTTTAATCGTAGTACTTGCTTTGGGAGCCTTAATCATCCTTTATCTTATCCAAAACAAAAGAAAGCAACAAGCAGAAAAAGCAGAAGAACAGCGTATCACCAATGCTATATTTGAAAGTGAACAAAAAGAACGGGTTCGAATAGCAAGAGATTTGCATGATACGGTAGGGCAAAAGCTCTCTGTAATAAAGATGCTACTATCGCAACAACCGCAAGATACAACGATGCAAAAAGTAACTCAATATCTAGATGAAACTGTAGCTGAAATAAGAACCATCTCTCACAATATGATACCGGAGATTCTAAATTTTGGACTCATTAATGCCTTAGAAGATATAACGGATAGGTTAAATAGTACTGAAGCCATGGAAGTAACTTTTCTCTATGATACTACCCTTCAAAAATTGCCTTTAACTATACAGACAGAAGTAACCATTTATAGAGTAGTGCAAGAAATTGTTGCCAACATTATCAAACATGCGCGATCTACAAAAATGCTTCTTTCGCTAAAAGTGATGGCTCAAGAAGTACAATTGGAAATACAAGATAATGGAATAGGCTTTAATACGGATGCTATAGATGACTCTAAAGGACTTGGATGGAAAAATATTTTTGCACGTATCAAGCTTATCAATGGGAAGCTGAAGGTTGTATCTGATAAAAAGAATGGAACTGTATATGCTATGCTTATTCCGGCTTCTACTGAGTGAGTTTGATATCGAAATTTCTTCTTTTACATCAACTGATAAGGAAAGCTGCTCTAAGATAAGAACGATGAATGGAGCGTCGCAACGGATGTTTCATAGTAGCATTTGAGCTGACTGACTAACAATGTAAAAAAAAATCGAGGTTACTTCATCTTGCAGCAACCTCGATTTTAATGTTGTTTTATTTTTTGGAGATAGCCCAATTAAGTACTTCATTCATCTCGATGAAGTAGTGAAATCGGATGCCTTTGATATAAGCTTTGTTGATATCGTCCACATCTTTTTGGTTTTGTGCACATAGAAGAATGTCTTTGATACCGGCACGTTTTGCTGCCAATACTTTTTCTTTGATACCACCTACGGGCAGTAATTGACCACGCAAGGTAATTTCACCCGTCATGGCTACATAAGGACGAATACTTTTACCGGTGTATAACGACAAGAGTGCGGTAAGCATGGTGATACCTGCGCTAGGCCCGTCTTTCGGCACGGCACCTTCCGGCACATGGATATGTATATCGAACTCATTAAATTTCTCTGGAGCTATTTTGTAGGTAGCTGCATTCGCTTTGAGGTAAGACAGGGCTGTGGTAGCACTTTCTTTCATTACATTACCCAAATTACCGGTGAGGGTAAGGGAGCCTTTACCCCTAGAAAGGCTGGATTCTATAAATAGAATATCACCGCCGACATAGGTCCAAGCTAAGCCTACAGCCACTCCCGGAGGATGCCCTTTGGTATAGATGTCGTTATTGTATTTGGTTTTACCTAAGGTTTTTTCAATTTGTTCCACTCCTATTTGGCTGTCCACTTTTTCATCCATAGCTATTTTGCGTGCTATGGAGCGCATCATAGATGCTAGTTGACGGTCTAATTCACGAACCCCACTTTCTCTTGTATATTCTTGAATTAATTTTTGAATGACTTTATCTGCCATCTTTAAAGGCACTTTGTTGATCCCATGCAGTTCTTTTTGCTTAGGTAATAAGTGGCGTTTTGCTATTTCTACTTTTTCTTCTACAGAGTATCCCGTAAGTTGGATTATCTCCATTCGGTCTCTTAATGCAGGTTGAATTTCATTAAGGCTATTAGCGGTGGCAATGAATAATACTTTAGAAAGGTCAAATTCCAGTTCCAGATAATTGTCATAGAAAGAGCTGTTTTGTTCCGGGTCCAAAATTTCTAATAGAGCTGAACTTGGGTCGCCTCTAAAGTCTTTTCCAAGCTTATCTACTTCATCCAAGATAAACACAGGATTAGCAGCTTTTACTTTTCTTAAAGATTGTATGATGCGTCCGGGCATCGCACCAATATAGGTTTTACGATGACCTCGTAATTCACTTTCATCATGCAAACCGCCAAGACTTAGTCGAACATATTTTCTATCAATTGCATTGGCAATACTGCGCCCTAAAGAGGTTTTACCAATGCCGGGAGGGCCAACAAAGCAAAGTATCGGCGACTTCATATCTCCTTTCAACTTTAGTACGGCTAAGTATTCTAGTATTCTGTCTTTGATTTTCTCCATGCCATAATGGTCATCGTCTAATACCTTTTGTGCTCGTTTCAAATCATAGCTATCCTCAGTAAAAGTGCTCCAAGGCAAATCCAGCATCAGATCTAGATGATTGTAGATAACTGAATAGTCTGGTGTGCTTGGATGCATTCGTTCCAGCTTTTGAATATTTTTTTCAAAAAGTTCTTTAGCAGCCTCCGTCCATTTTACATGTTCTGCTCGCTTTTGAAGATCCTTTATTTCACGTTCATTAGGTTCTCCTCCAAGTTCTTCTTTGATGGATTTTAGTTGTTGTTGAAGAAAATATTCTCGTTGCTGCTTGTCTATTTCGCCTCTAGTTTTATTGGTAAGTTCATTTTTAAGCTCTACCATTTTTAGTTCTTGCTGAAGTAATCCTAATAAACTTTCAGCTTTTATACGTACTTCATTTTCTTCCAATAAATTTTGCTTTTCTTCTAGCTTTATAGACATGTGTGCTGCTATGAAATTCATCAAGAACGAAGGCGCTTCGATATTACGGAGCATCATACCCATTTCGTTAGGTATGTTCATCGATTGTGATGTAATGCGTTCTGCATAGTCTCTGATGCTTGAGATAAGGGCATCAAACTCTTCATCATCTTTAGGATACTCGTCATGTAAATAGTTTACAGTTGCTTTGAAGAATGGCTCAATTGCAGTAAATTTTTCAATTTTAAAACGTACACGTCCATTAATAAAAAGTGTAGTGTTGCCATCAGGCATCTTAATCTGCTTCATTACACGCGCAAGAGTCCCTACCAGATACATATCTTTATCAGTAGGGTCTTCGTTATTCATATCTTTCTGAGCTACCACACCAATCCATTTACTGTTTTTAGTAGCATACTCTATTGCTCCCACTGATTTTTCTCTTGCTACTGTTATGGGCAATACCACATCTGGGAAAAGTACCGTGTTTCTTAGAGCTATGATAGGAATATCTTTCGGAAGCTTAGAAGTATCTTCACCACTCCAGCTATCTTCTGTAAGCGGCATTACAGGCAAAAAACCGGAATCTTGTATATCACTCATCAAAAAATTATCAAACATTTCTTTTACAGCCATTATGTCAAAAATTATAAAGGAAAGCCCTACAAAAAGTCATTTTTGCAAGCCATAGTATATAGGCTAATGTCATGCCAACCGATTGAACCTGAAAAATTAGCAGTCATATTGTACCTTTGAATTAAATTTTGAGTTATGGTTCAATGGAGGTCTAGCCGTGTAATTATTGCATTATTATTTTCAGTTTGTTTCATGAATACGGTAGATGCAGAAACGCTTCAAGTTGATGAACACGACACTACAACAACAAAAATTTTAGTTTCCTTACCACGTACTATCTATATGGGCAATGGCTATGACTTCTTTATGCTTTCTAGTTCTTGGTATAATCCTGGAGCGGCTTTCGAAGATAGAATTACTGCACCAAGGTTTACGGGAGTAGTGAATTTTGGAGTTAATTTCCACTACGATGCTACCATTCGTTTGGGGTTCTTTACAGGAATTGGGTTAAAAAATTTAGGCTTCAATCATGTTTATACAGATCCTACTATCGGTAGTCAAAAACTGAAAATTACCGAACGAGTATATACGATAGGAGTACCCTTAGGAGTAAAGTTTGGCAACTTACGAGATCGGAATTTTTTCTTTGTAGGTGGCGGGCTTGATATTCCTTTTCACTATAAATATAAAGCTTTTTATAAAGGACATCGTTATAATAAAGAAACTAAACAAGGGGAGTTTTTTAGTAAGAAAACGGCTACAGTAATGCCTTATGTATTTATTGGAGTTTCTCTTAATCCTGGCATCACTTTAAAAGCCCAATACTACCCTACTAATTTTTATAATGAATCCTACAGCTTTGTAGATGCAATGGGGGCTACCATTACTCCTTATAAAGGGGTTCGTGTTCACCTATTTTCATTAGTGCTGAGTTTTGATATTCATTATAACCAATATAAAATACAAGAGCGCGACTACCAAAAAAAACTCAAACAACGAGATTCTCTATAACAACATCCTTATTAGATATAATAGACGACTATGAACATCATTGATCTCATCATTCAAGATAAAGAACAAGTATTATTTGACGATATTATTCTTGAGAATCAAAATAAAAGCCTCTTCCAACAGCTCATCAAAGAACATGAATATATAGATGCTCTTCATCAATATCAACTTCCTGTAAACAACAAAATACTGCTTCAAGGTGCTTCTGGATGCGGTAAAACAATGACAGCAAAAGTCCTTGCGAAATCTTTAGGTAAATCGATTCTTATCCTCAACCTAAGCAATGTAATCTGCTCTCGCATTGGTGAAACATCTCAAAATATCCGTCAAGTTTTTGAAAAAGCTGCACGCGAAAATGCAGTATTGTTTTTGGATGAATTTGATCAAATTGGTAAAGCCCGAGGGAATGATGATAAAGATGTGGGTGAAATGAGAAGGCTTGTAAATACGCTCATCCAGCTCATAGATTATTTTCCTGAAAAAGCCCTTCTACTTTGTGCGACTAACCATCCTGAAATTATCGACACGGCTTTATTACGAAGATTTCAATTGAAAGTTACTTATTCACTACCTTCAGATACCGTATTAGACAGCTATTATGACAAGCTACTTTCTCGTTTCCCTTCTCATATGCATCAAATAGAACGGCTTTACGGGGTTTCGTTTGCAGAAGCGAAAGATTATGCATTTACATTATTGAAGCATAAGGTTATTGAAGAATTAGATGCACAAAGAACTTCTACAGAAATTCTTTAGATTAAAAAAGCAACAAAATATTCATGTTCGTTTCCAAAAAATTAGTCGAACTAGTAAGTCAATCTTTTAATACAGAATAAAAAAACTGCCTCTTTTAAGGGAGACAGTTCCTAGAGAATTTGCTAAATTACAATAATTAGCAGCTTTTGAAACTCTATTTTTTAGAGCCTCATTTTTTAGATGCTGCTTTCTTTGCTGCTGCTTTTTTAGGAGCGGCTTTTTTCGCTGCTGCCTTTTTAGGAGCGGCTTTTTTCGCTGCTGCCTTTTTAGGGGCGGCTTTCTTTGCTGCTGCCTTTTTAGGGGCGGCTT
>CALMXV010000356.1 GCA_937871155.1 uncultured Taibaiella sp.
TTTTCATAAACAGATAAACGTACTAAGGCTTGAGAAATTGTTCTAAAAACTATGCTGTTCTTGATGTAAGCTCATTTTTTCAATGATTTGATGGGCTATCTCCATAGCTTGCAATCCATCAAAAACACTTACTCTTACGGATATATCTTTACGAATAGCTTCGGCAAATTCTGTTAACTCCGAACGAATAGCATTGCTAGTAGCCACATCTGGCATTTGTACAGAGATAATTTTTTTATCACCGGAGGGAGTATCTATTGAAAAGTCCATCTTACCTAACGGCTCTACTGATGGGTCTTTCATGCGAATCACTTCTGTATTCTTGTTTAGAAAATCAATACCAATGTAAGCATCTCGTTGAAACAATCGCATCTTACGCATTTTCTTCAAGGAGATTCTACTAGCTGTTAAGTTTGCTACACATCCATTATCAAATTCAATTCTTGCATTGGCAATGTCGGCGGTTTCACTAATCACTGCTACACCACTTGCAGAAATACGCTTTACATTAGATTTCACTAAATGAAGTACAATGTCAATGTCATGTATCATTAAATCCAATACTACCGCTACATCCGTCCCTCTTGGATTGAATTGAGCCAGCCGATGAGCTTCGATAAACATAGGTTGTAGCGCTTGATTCTTTAACGCAAGTAAAGCAGGATTATAACGCTCTACATGTCCTACTTGGCATTTTACATTCGCTTCATTGACCAACTTCACCAATTCTCTTCCCTCTTCCAAGGTATTCGCTAAAGGCTTTTCTATAAAAACATGCTTGCTATTTAAAATACAAATCTTAGCAATTTCAAAATGGGTAGTAGTAGTAGATACGATATCTACCATATCTACTTCACTTAGCAGTGCTTCAATATCTGTATAGCGAGAAATCTGATATTGCGCTATGGTCGTAGCCGCATTTTCATCATTGGGGTCATAGAAGCCTACCAGCTCCACTTGAGGTATTTCCTTCCATTGCTGAATATGAATTTTACCTAAATGGCCGGCACCAAAAACGCCTACTCTAAGCATGAATTAATGATTTCTAGAATTTGAATTGGGAAAAATTGTCACAAATTTAGAAAGAAATAATCATAGTTTATCGGTATTCCCTTTGGGGATCAAGAGAATCCTTTCATTCGTTAATTTAAGACTAAATAATCTTTATTTATGGAGCCATGTGGTTACTTAGCTTTCCTATCCAGTACATTTGCGCCTAAATAAAAAAACTACATCATGACTTGGAACGACTATTTAGATTATACCCATGCTATTTTATCCAACCCTGCACCGGCTGAGCCTTACAACAATGCTGAGTATCTAGAGTACACAAAGATGAACGAAGCAAGGATGAAACGTTGGTTGAGGACGGAACCTATCCTTAAAGAAACAAAAGACGTAATAGCTGCTATAGCTACTCCACAAAATTGGGTACTCATCACCGAGCCTTGGTGTGGCGATGCAGCACATATCACACCGATAATTTACTTGATGAGTCAATTGAATCCCAATATTCATTTAAACATTCAACTACGTGATACAGATTCTGAAATCGACAACTACCTAACCAATGGCACAAAATCTATTCCGGTAGTAATTGTTCGTGATGCACAAGGGAGTGACCTATTCCATTGGAGCTCAAGACCAGCCGCCGCTCAACAAATCTGGTCGGACTTGAAGGCTCAAGGAACTCCCGTTGAAGAAATCAAACTAGCGATACAAAAATTTTATAATGAGGATAAAGCTGTATGTATCCAACAAGAACTTCTTAGTCTTTTGAAAAAAAACTTTAATTCAGCGGATTTAATTCCATCTTTGAAGTATGACTAAGCGATTAATCTTTTTTGTAGCGCTCACTTTATTATACATCTATCTTCTGACTCAGGTATTTGAGTTTTGTATCAACGAAGCATCGAATACCAAACTCACCATCATAGGGGTACTGATAACGGTTATTGTAAGCTTTTTTTATGGAAGATACTTTTATCATACATTAAAGCTTATTTTTAGAAAATGATTACGCTAGTTATTGTTGTCATTGGTTTATTAATAGCCTTTTTCAAATTCATTTCTACTACAGAAATTCAAGGACCTAAGTATAAGAAGTTCACTACACCAGCTACTATTTTTGCCATCTTCCTATTGATAGCTTTGGTAAATCCTTTTGTGGTAAAACGTGTAGATGCCGGCCATGTGGGTATTAAAGTAAACCTTACCGGAGATAATAGAGGAGTTTCAAAATTTGAATATAAAACCGGTTGGGTCATCTATAATACTTGGATTAGCAAACTGTATGAATTCCCTACCTTTCAACAGCATATTGATTTTCCGGAGCAAAGTGTAATTACAAAAGGTGGATTTGAAGCTACAATTAAGCCTTCATTCAACTATTCTCTCAATCCTGGTTCTATTGGAGATATGTTTCAAAACCTTAGACTATCAGTAAAAGAAGTAGAACAAGGCTGGTTGAAGAATGCTATAATCAGCTCAGTGAACGATGTTGCCAATCTTTATGAAGTTGATGCCATCTTCAATCATCGTGCTGAGTTTGAAAATGCCATTATTCAAGAATGTAATAAAAGAGTAGGGAAATGGTTTAATATCTCTCAGCTACGTACCAACATTCAGCCTCCACAAGCACTTAGAGAAGCTATTGAGAAAAAAACAAAAGCTATTCAAGAAGCACAGGCAGCAGAAAATCAAAAATTTGTTGCTATAGCAGAAGCAGAAAGAAAAATAGCTGTGGCGCGTGGAGATTCTGCGGCTGCGGTTATTGAAGCGGCTGGTGAAGCGGAAGCCATTCGCCGTAAGCAATTATCTCTAACGCCTACCTATGTTGAGTTTATTAGAGTTCAAAAATGGGACGGAAAATATCCTACTACCGTTGCAGGAAGTGGTACGAATATGCTATTCCAGCTTCCTTCTCAGAAATAATCTTTACGAGGTTTTGTTTATTTAAGAATGGACTTACCAACCCGGATAACTACTATTCCAATTACCGGCACGGCTTAGATGCAGCAATTTATTCATAGCAAAGTTGAACCCAAATTCATTGTATGCACCGGCTACATGATAGTACGAGCGAGCATAGTGCACCTGAACCTGATTCAACCATAAAGAAGCTCCAAACGAAAAGCCAGAAAGTGCGGTTCGTTCTTTCAATGCAAGCTCAGATCTTCTTAAATGATTATAACCTACAATTACAGTAACCCGTTTAGCAAGTGTCAGCTCTGCATTAAAGATAAAATGGCGAAATAGTTTATCAGCAAAATACTTCTTAGGTGCAGCATTAGTATCCGGTGTACCAAAGATTCTATTTGCCTCTACATCATCTGGGTTGTCGTAGCGGATATCCCATTCGTAAAGATGATGGATTGTTGCCATCAATCGTAGTGGTAAATGTGCAAAACGTTTAGAGATTCCCAGTTGTACATCAAACGGTAATGGCTCAGCTGGTTGTTGCGGATTGTAACGAGTCGTCATATAACCAATGTTTTTAGCCACCGCACCAATGGTCAAAAGATTGGAAGTATCATGATATACCACACCCACATCTGCTAGTACTGCTGAGGCGACACGGTCGTTGAGCGAGGAGTAAGCATACTTGATAGCAGCCCCATAGCGCCACCGTTCTTTGTATTGGCGAGAGGCAGCCATCGTCACCGCAAAATCATGTGCTTTAAAATCACCTAGTGTATTGCCAAAAAAATCTGTTTGAACAAAGTTTCCATAGTTCAAATATTGCACCCCTAGTGCAAACGAAGTTTTGATTTGAGGTACATGATAACCATAGTTTAGATTTATCACTTTAATGCCCGCATAATAATTGTTATAATTCAATCCGATTTGATTGTGTAAAGTTCCTCTCATTAATGCCGGATTTTGTAAAGCAAACGAAATATCATTCTCAGGATTGACGACATTTATCCCACCCAAGGCAGATATATGTGGCGAGTTAGGCATTCGTAAAAACGCCATGGCATATCGTCCTCCGGTTACTTGAGCTGAAGCCCCCAAAGCAACCATTATAAACATCAATATTAAAAGTCTAATCTTCATTTGTATGGATTCTATTTTTGGGCGTCACCGTTTGTACTACTATTAAGCTTTAGTGGCGATGGCACCATTCATCATCATATCGCTATGCAAGATAACGTAGTCTCACAAAGAATATTGTCTAATAATTTTGATTATGAATTTAGGTTCAACAAATTTTCTAAAAGGGGTTCACTTACACCAGTAAAAGAAAAGCCGCCATCATGAAATAGATTTTGCATAGTCACCATTCTTGTGTAATCGCTAAACAAAATCGTACAAAAATCAGCACATGCATCAGCGCTTGCATTTCCAAGTGGCGACATTTTTTCAGCATATTGATAAAAGGCATCAAAACCCGATACTCCGGAACCCGCCGTGGTTAATGTAGGCGATTGTGATACCGTGTTCACACGCACTTTCTTTTTAAACCCATAGTGATACCCAAAGCTACGAGCAATGCTTTCCATCAATGCCTTAGCTTCTGCCATATCATTATATTTAGGAAAGGTACGTTGAGCAGCTATATACGACAATGCCACTACCGAAGACCATTCTTTCAAGGCATCTTTCTTCATGGCAGTCTGTAATACTTTATGCAAGGAAAGAGCTGAGATATCCAGTGTCTTCAGAAAATTATCATAGTTCGTATCTGTATATGCTATACACTTACGTACATTAGGCGACATACCAATAGAGTGTAAAATGAAATCAAAAGGGCCACCAAAATGAGACATTGTTTCATCCATCAATTGTTCTAAGTCGGCTACTGAGGTAGCATCAGCCGCGATAACCGGAGCGTTACAGATTTTTGCTAGTTCTTCAATTTTTCCCATTCTCAAAGCCATAGGTGCATTGGACAATACCACCTCTCCTCCTTCTTTTATCACACTCAATGCTGTTTTCCAGGCAATAGATTTTTCATCTAATGCCCCGAATATGATTCCTTTTTTCCCTTGTAATAGTTGGTGTGCCATGTGTTTTAAGATTTGCTCCTAAAAATAAACAACAAATTATTGGATGAATGTGTAAAAAAGTATTTACTAAAGAAACAAAGCTGCACCCTTTTACTTTTTCTATTCAACTTATATCCATTAAAAAAACACAATCATTGCTGACTGTGTTAATAAAAAATATAGAGAACATAATTAATAAACTTCACCGTTTCGTTTATAGCGCTTCAAACGCTTTTCAGCTCTTTCAAGCTTATCATACAACCTGTTTTTTTCCGCAGGGGTCAACACATCATCTGTATAATACTTATCGATTGTTTCTTCTATGATGTATTGCTCACGCATCAGTTTGTCGTATTCTCTTTCCGTGATTCTACCTTTCTTGTAAGCAGATTTTATGACCTTAACTTGAGACTGTTGTTGCTTCTTAAAATCTTTGGCAATGCCTTCCGGTAGAAAGCCAAATAGAAACAGAGCTAAGAATAATTTTTTCATGAGTAGTAATTTTTATAATGACTTCAAATCAGTACACGCTATTACTTATGAAAACAGCGCAATTCTTTGCTGATGAATCATAAAAATACATAAAACAGCAGAAAAAATAACCCGATTGACTCACTAAAGTTTGATTAACTCTTCAGTAGAGCTATCATAAAACTGGTATTGGGTAAGTGTTGCTGCATTATTTTCTACTACTTTCAACTTCACTCCATACTTCTTTTTCCATTTCGCTATGATAGAACTAAAGAATAGCCCTTTAGTAAGATATGCTGCCACTATAGGATGTACATGAATAGCCAACTGGCGATGCCCTTGGTTGATCAAGTACTTAAAATCTTTTTCTATTTCATCACCCAATATCAAAGAGGGTCCAATCTTTCCCGTTCCTTTACACTCCGGACATACCTCGCTAGTAGAAATATTGATTTCAGGACGTAACCGTTGGCGAGTTATTTGCATCAATCCAAACTTGGATATCGGCAATAGGGTATGTTTTGCACGGTCATTAGCCATCAGCTTTTCCATTGCTTCGAAAAGATTCTTCCTATTTTCCGGAAGTTTCATATCTATAAAGTCAATGATGATGATGCCGCCTAGGTCGCGCAATCTAAGTTGACGTACAATTTCTTGGGCTGCTTCTAAATTGGTGGTAAAAGCATTGTGTTCTTGTCCTACATCAGCACTGCGGGTGCCACTGTTTACATCTATTACATGCAACGCTTCCGTATGCTCTATTATTAGGTAAGCTCCGGTATCTAAGTTGACCGTTTTACCAAAAGAAGCCTTTACTTGTTTGGTAATTCCATAAGTATCAAAAATCGCTTGTCCTGCATTATGCAACGAAACAATAGCTTCTTTTTCAGGAGCTATTCTCGCAATATAGTCTCTCGTTTCAGACATCAACTTTTTATCGTTGATTACTATTTTTTGAAAACTATCACTTAATAAATCTCTGAGGATGGAAGTTGTTTTATCTTGCTCGCCTAAAATTTTTTGAGGCGCCTTAGCTTGCTGCAAATTAGTTTGTACGGTTTGCCACATTGTTGTTATTTCTAGCAAATCAGCGTGAAGTTCGGCAGTATTTTTTCCTTCTGCTGCCGTTCTTACGATTACTCCAAAGTTTTTAGGCTTTAAACTTTCAATTATTCTCTGAAGACGTTTACGCTCATCAGCTGAATGAATTTTTCTGGATATGGCTACCGTATTGTTAAAAGGAGTCATGACCACAAAACGCCCAGGAATAGATATCTCACAACTCAATCTAGGGCCTTTCGATGAAATTGGCTCTTTTAATATTTGTACCAAAACTTCCGGTTTACCGCTAATGGTATCCGTTACTTTACCGGTTTTTAATATTTCACTTTCATTTTCAAACTTACCAAAATCATGCCCCCAAGAGGTATTGCCCTCTATGGATTCTTTAGTGAATTTTAATAAGGAACGGAAGTAAGGGCTAAGGTCGGTATAGTGAAGAAAAGCGTCTTTTTCGTAGCCTACATCTACAAAAACCGCATTCAATCCGGGCATAAGCTTCTTTATCTTACCCAGATAAAGGTCGCCTACAGCGAATTGGTCATGGACATGTTCATAATGAAGCTCCACGAGTTTTTTATCCTCAAGTAAGGCGATTTCTACACCTTCACTTGCGGAGTTAATAATAAGTTCTTTGTTCATGCTGCCGCATTTATGCAATTACATAATTTCGGCTGCACCGACTATTTACAGCATTAAAATAAGTAACAATCTTACCCTTGCTAATTGATAGCTAGAATAATCTTACACCTTGATAAGAAATAAATTTCCCATCAAGATGTAAGAGATAAGATATGAGAATGGAAAAATAGCCAGATAACCAGCCGATTTTTCCTACTACTTCTTCTTATGACGATTCTTTCTCAAGCGCTTTTTGCGTTTGTGCGTAGCTATTTTATGTCTTTTTCTTTTTTTACCACAAGGCATACTCTAAGTATTTAATATGTTATTAAAATGTTTTAATGTAGTTGTCTATATCTTTAGAAAAATCAGGATTGTCCATGATTGCTTTGGCTCGCTCTAATATTTCTATCGCTTTAGATTTTTCCCCTTTACTTTTATAAACTTCAGCCAGACCTAGCATGGCTTCCATATTGTTTTTATCACTTGCCAAAACTTTATGAAACCGTTCTTCTGCTTTGTCCAATTGCCCTGATACAATTCCCTGCTGACCTAAAATCAAGTTGGCAGGTATATTATCCGGTCGTTTTTGACTAAAATCTCGAAGCATCATTACTCCTTTCATGGTTTCTCCCATACCGATATAACATTCGGCAAGGTTCACAGTTGCAGTATCGTTCTCGGGATTTAAAGCTATCACACGTGTAAAACCTTCAATCGCCATTTGTCCTTCCCAAGCCTGCATCGACTCAGATTGAGACCTTCGAGCTAAGTCCAAAAATAGTTGGGCTGCGAAGTTGAGCTTTTTTTCTGAATTTGCCAATTTTCCTGCTAATAAATAATAATGTGCTGCAATAGGGAAGTGTTTATGTTCTTGCCAGATCTTTGCTAGTTGCTCCATACCGCCTACCATCTGCGTAGAATCTTGTTGTTTAGCTACGTTCTGTTCAGCAACTGCAATTTCTTCTTTAGCATGCATCGGTAATGCTACTTTAGCGGCTGTCAATACAGTATCAAAAGATGCTGGAACCGAATGAGGAGTTGCAGTTGTCACTGCTTGAGGTGCTGCCGCTTTTTTATCGCCGTTTTTAATTGGCTTGGTATTTACAAAATACAAGAGTACTGTAAGTGCTATAGCTGATAGTATGGTGATATAATGTATTGGACGCAATTTTTTAAAATTTTTGCGAAGGTAGGAATTACAAGCCTCTTTTATTGATATCTTCTAGGCTGTTCTTTCTATATTGTTATAAGTCTTCACATTTTACAAAGTCGTTGTTGCCTTCTGACAAAAAAAGCTTTGTAGAAGAACATCATTTTTTAGAAAAAAATAATGGGCACTTAGATTTTACATCTACCACATCTTGTATATTTGAATGATATTAAACAAACAAACACAACATGAAAAGCAGTTCAATAATCTTATTAGCCGTATTAGCCTTGCTATTAATAGGCGGCTGTATGACATGCAACGTTCAGAAAAGCTTAGTCACACTAGATGAAAATGCTAAAAGCAAATGGGGTGAAGTGCAAAACCAGTATCAACGTAGAGCAGACTTAGTGCCCAATTTGGTTTCTACTGTAAAAGGTGCAGCCAACTTCGAACAAAAAACTCTTACGGATGTAATTGAAGCACGTGCTAAAGCAACTTCTATTCAAGTGAATCCTGAAAATCTGACACCTGAAAAATTACAAGAATTCCAAGCTGCACAAGGACAATTAAGTCAAGCGCTAGGCAGATTAATGATGGTTACAGAAAACTATCCCCAACTTCGTGCCACGGAAGCCTTCAGAGACTTGCAAGTACAATTAGAAGGTACTGAAAACCGTATTACCGTAGCAAGAAAAAGCTTTAATGATGCAGTGCAACAATACAATACTCAATTGCGTATTTTCCCTAACAATATTTTTGCAGGGATGATGGGCTTTGCTCAAAAAGGCATGTTTGAAGCTGATCAAAATGCTCAAAAAGCACCACAGGTTCAATTTTAACGTTTATGTTCTCCTTCTTAAAAAAGAAACGTCTTCTAGATAATGACGACTGTGAACGTATTGTTGCAGCAATACGTTCTGTAGAAGCTAGTACGACTGGCGAAGTGAGAGTATATATAGAATCAAAATGCCGTTACATGGACGCATTAGAGAGGGCAAAAGAAATTTTTTCTTCACTAAGAATGAGTCTTACCGAACAGCATAATGCAGTGCTTGTGTATATAGCATTAGACGACCATCAATTTGCTATCTACGGTGATGAAAAGGCATATCAACAGTTTGGAGGTGCTACTTTTTGGCAACAAGCAGCCAAGCGCCTCCTACATTTTTTGAAACAAGGAAAAATAACTGAAGGTATCGTTTCTTGCATTCAAGAAATGGGCGACTTACTAAAACTTCATTTCCCTTTTGACCCTACCATACTTAAGAATGAGCTTCCTGATGAAATTGTATTTGGAAAATGAGCCTAAGAAATTCTACTAATTTTCGTTTTTGGCTTTTAGCCCTACTACTGGTTTTCCAAAGCAGTTTGTTGTTGGCTCAATCGGATAGCGACTTCCCTCCTATTCCTGCTTCACCACACTTAGTAAATGATTTAGCAAAAACCATGACCGCAGATCAAGTGGCTGCCTTGGAAGCTAAGTTGGTTGACTTTGACAAAACAACCTCTACTCAAATAGCCATTGTAACGGTAAAAAGTATTGGCAATTATGAAGTAGCTCAATACGCTGTAGAACTTGCGAATCGTTGGAAAATAGGAAGAGCCGCAAAGAATAATGGGGTGCTTTTATTGGCTTCTATTGATGATAGAAAAATCAACATCTCAACAGGATATGGCTTGGAAGGTGCTCTAACAGATGCCCTCTGCGGAAGAATTATTAGAAATGAAATTGTACCTGCATTTAAAACCGGTAATTATTATGATGGGTTTGATAAAGGTACAGATGCCATCATTAAAGCTACTAAAGGTGAATACACCGCTGACCCCGTGGTGGATAAAGAAGAATTTTCTATTGGCACAGTCATCATCATTATTTTTATCATCATTGTTATCATTGCTATCTTCTCTTCACCCGGTGGTGGCGGCGGCGGCGGCTACATGAGCGGTAAAGGCTCCAGCTTTGGAAGCGGCTATTGGGGTGGTGGTTTTGGTTCATCAAGTGGTAGTAGCTGGAGTGGCGGCAGTAGTAGTGGCGGCTTTGGTGGTTTTGGTGGTGGTAGCTTTGGCGGCGGTGGGGCTAGTGGAAGTTGGTAGCTTCTAGTTCATTTAATAACTAATGGAACCCTCTCCATTATTAAAAATGTATAGAATTTATTTGCTTAGCTTTATATGAAATTCTAAACTAAATTCAATTCATCTTCAAACAAGCAACCATGAAAAAAGTAATAGTTCATCTTATCTTTTTGCTTTTTGTGGCAAGTCCTATAGTTTGTATTGCTCAAGATAAAAATTCAGCTAAAGCCACTGCTGACAATACCTTTACAAGAGTAGATCAAATGCCGGAATACCCTGGTGGGCTTGATAAGCTCTACGATCATATTAATGCCGAGATGCACTATCCACAAGATGCCGTTGATTCGGGAAAGGAAGGTCTTGTGGTTGTTAAGTTTACCGTTTTGGAAGATGGTAGCATTGACCATATCAAAATTGTACGATCTCTTTGGCCTTCTATGGATGCAGAAGCAATAAGAATTGTAAAGTCCTTTCCTAAATGGATACCCGGAAAAAATAAAGGGAAACCCGTTGCTGTATTTTTCACATTACCATTCAGCTTCCAACTGAAGTAAACAGAATTTAGTGGGCATTTTTAAGCCCCAGCATTTCCTATATCTTTGCGGCATGAATTTATCCATGCTTTCTGCCATTAGTCCTATTGATGGGCGCTATCGTTCTCAACTAGATGCTCTTGCTCCTTATTTCTCCGAATTCGGATTGATAAAATATAGAGTGAGGATTGAGGTAGAATATTTTTTGTTTTTGGCTCAGCATAAAATCTTTTCGCTGCCTTCTACTATTAAGCCCGCTAAACTTCGTGCTATTTACGAGCAATTCACGGAAGAAGATGCATCGCAAATTAAAGCTATTGAGAAGACTACCAACCATGATGTAAAGGCAGTAGAGTATTTCATAAAAGAAAAGCTAAGCACAATAGGAGCTGATACCGCATTGGAATGGGTACATTTTGGATTGACGTCGCAAGATGTCAATAATACCGCTATTCCTTTATCATGGAAAGAAGCATTGGAAGAACAATACCTTCCCGCTATTCATAATATTGTGATGCGTTTAAAGAAAATGGCTTCCGATTGGAAAGGCATTCCAATACTAGCTCGTACTCATGGGCAACCCGCATCTCCGACTACATTGGGTAAAGAAATCATGGTTTTTGTAGAGCGTTTAGAAGGACAGTTAGCTTTATTTTCCAATATACCTATTGCAGCAAAATTTGGCGGTGCTACCGGTAATTTCAATGCACATGTAGTGGCATTCCCTAAAAAGGACTGGGTAAAATTTGCCAACGATTTTGTCAATAATAAATTAGGACTTGAGCGGATGCAATACACCACACAAATTGAGCACTACGACCATCTTGCTGCTCAGTTTGATGGTTTAAAAAGAATCAATACCATCTTGATTGATTTTTGTAGAGATATCTGGACTTATATCTCTATGGAGTATTTTAAACAACAAACCAAAAAAGGAGAAGTAGGTTCTTCGGCAATGCCTCATAAAGTAAATCCGATTGACTTTGAAAATGCTGAAGGTAACTTGGGAATTGCTAATGCACTTTATGAACATTTGTCTGCCAAGCTTCCTATCAGTCGTTTACAAAGAGACCTTACCGATAGCACTGTTTTGCGAAACATTGGAGTGCCTGTTGCACATTCTTTTTTAGCACTACGTTCTATTGAAAAAGGATTAGGAAAATTGCTCTTGAACGAAGCCAAAATGAAAACAGACCTTGAAGACAATTGGGCAGTAGTAGCCGAAGCAATACAGACAATTTTAAGAAGAGAAAACTATCCGCAGCCTTACGAGGCATTAAAAGAACTTACCAGAGGTAAAGCAGGAATTTCAAAAGAAGATATCAGTACGTTTATTGATAACCTTAAAGTAACTGCGGCTATTAAAAAAGAATTGAAAGCGATAACACCACACAATTACGTAGGTATCGTTCGATAATCATCTTATCTATTAAAAATCCAAAAGCTCAACCTCATCAAAGTTGAGCTTATAGTTTTTTTATGAAGCACAGTATTTTATTTGCGCTCGCATTCTATGATGCCATAAAATCTGTGACTGCTTGTTTTAATTCAATCAAAGCCACTTCTAAATCATCATTGATTATGATTTTATCAAACTGTGCCGCAAAGCTAAGTTCTAAACCGGCTTTGCTAACACGCTCTTCAAGGCTATGCGGTGTTTCTGTTCCTCTTTTTATCAATCGTTCCCGAAGGGCTTCTAAAGAAGGTGCTTGTATAAAAACAGTTAATGAAGTATCCGGATAGGATGTTTGAATTTCCAACGCCCCTTGCACATCAATATCTACTAATGGTGTATGTGTTGCTGCCCATATCTTATTCAGTTCTGCTTTTAATGTGCCGTAATATTTCCCTGGATATACCATTTCCCATTCAGCAAAGGCATCTTCTTCAATTAATTTTTTAAAGCTTTCTTCTGTATAAAAATGATAATCTTTTCCATCGACCTCACCATTTCTGGGCTGGCGGGTACACGCAGAAACTGAAAACTTAAGCCACGAGAAATCGGACAATAATCGTTTTACGAGTGTTGTTTTTCCAGAGCCGGAAGGAGCGGTGATGATGATGATTTTACCGGAAGTCAAGGTACTCCACATTTTTGGGTGTGCTAAGATACTAAGTTCAGTGAAGTAGTGACAAACAAAAGCAATTAATACAAAAAAAATCGTCAGCTATGGAAATGACAACTGACGATTGAGTATTATGTGTTGTTGAAGTTCTAGCAAAATTTTTCAAAAGCTTCTGCTAAGTTAGCGGCTATCATTTGTGCTGAATGACCTTCGATATTATGTCTTTCAAGCATGTGCACCAACTTGCCATCTTTCAACAATGCAATAGATGGTGAAGAAGGAGGATAAGGCAATAAATAGGTACGTGCTTGTTGTACGGCTTCAGTATCGTAACCTGCAAAGCTAGTAGTAAGATGGTCCGGCTTTTTCGTAGCATTTTGAACGGCTAACAATACACCTGGACGTGCTGTACCTGCCGAACATCCACAAACAGAATTTATAAATAATAAAGTAGTGCCGGTTTTTTGTAAGGCTTCGTCAGCTTGTTGCGCATTCAACAATTCTTGAAAACCTCTGTCAGTCATTTCTGCCTTCATCGGCATAACAAATTCAGTAGGATACATGATTTTAAATAATTTTAGAGGGCGAAATTAACTAATCCTTTCCTAGTATCTTTATTGTTAGTATTGATTAAGGGATAAAATAATCCTTTTTTAAGAAATCCTTAATACCATGAAGCATTTTTCATTTATAAAATCTACTGAAATCTCCGAATTGATTTCCTATCGAGCAGGTGAAACTAAATTGGGCGAAAACATAAAAACCATTCAGGGAACTGATTGGAAAAATGAGCTTGCAACTTCCACTGCTAAGTTTGTATTGCTAGGTATTCCTGAAGATATCGGTGTGCGTGCCAATTTAGGTATCGGCGGTACACAATCATTATGGCAACCTGCATTAAAAGCGGTTTTGAATATTCAAGATACGCCTTTCTTGTCCGGCAAAAACTTGCTGGTATTAGGTCATTTTGATTTTACAACTTGGATGACAGAAAGCAAGAATGCGACTCTGGAGGAATTAAGAAGAATGGTAGCTGCTATAGATGAGGAAGTATATCCTTTAATCGAAACTATAGTTGCAACAGGAAAAATCCCAATTGTCATAGGTGGTGGCCACAACAATGCCTATCCGAATATAAAAGGTGCTAGTCGTGCAATGAACAAAAAAATCAATTGTGTGAATTTAGATGCCCATAGTGATTTTAGGATAAAGGAAGGACGGCATAGTGGGAATGGGTTTCGGTATGCAAAAGATGAAGGCTACTTAGACAAATATGCACTTATAGGGCTTCACGAAAATTATAACAGTGCCCCAATCATTCAAGAATTAGAACAGCATCAAGACATCTACTACAACACTTATGATTCTATTTTCATCCGGGAACAACTTAGTTATAGCCATGCGTTAAATGAAGCTTATAAATTTATTCATCATAATACCATTGGTATAGAGTTGGACCTAGACTGTATAGCAGATACATTGTCGAGTGCCGCTACACCTTGTGGCATCACTACTTTACAAGCTCGACAATACATTCACTTCTTTGGTCAACATGAATCAGTTGCTTACCTACATCTAACAGAGGGGGCAGTAATGCTGGATGATGGACGAGAAAATAAGTTGACTCCTAAGCTAGCCGCCTATCTAGTTACTGATTTTATGAAAGCACAATTGAACCAATAAACTGATTATTTTTTCTTGAATAGGTTTTTCAATGATCTGCCGACATTGCCTATAGCTTCTATTTTGTCAGTTATGGTTTCTATTAGTGCCCCATCCGATTGTTCGATATTTTCCATATTAATCCCGATTTCTAGTTGCTCAGGATATAGAATAAGGAAACTGTTTTCAGTAAAATGAATTGGTAAATCTTGTGATAATTTATTGAGATACGTTTGATAAGAACTTGTGTTTTTACGGGCTGTTACCAACACTAAAAAATCATCTGCCTTTAGCTCTTTGGAAAAGTCTGCAAAATAATCCCAGTGAGTATATTCTTTGAAATGTATCTGTATTTGAATGTTCGCTTGAATACTTAACAACTGTAATTCTTCAAGCACATTGGACGAGCTATAGAAATAAAGAGGCATTCCCGATTCGGCAGCTATCGTTGTGATTCGTTTATACCAATGTACAAAACCTGGTTCTGTTTCTGCCTTATCCGGAACTAGTGTTACAATTCTTTTCAATGTATTGAATGGCTGAATGGGTTTGTATATATAAACATTTCCCCAGTTCCTTCTTAATACTTTCTCAGCTGTAGCCCCAAAGAATACTTGTTGATTTGCTTGTTGATGTAAGCCTATAAGTGTATCTGTGATTTGTTGTTCCTTAATAGTGTAAATCATACCATTTGCAATATTGGCATCATAACGTATGATGGGAATAATGGTATTCTCGGATGCAGAGCCGTGCATTACCGCTCTGTCCAATACTTTTTTACTCATAGCCACTCCTCCGTTTTTATTGTCTTGTGTGTCGTCCACTACTTGTAGCGCATATACAGGGGCTTTGCTTTTCCCGGGCTTTAGCATCAGGGCTAAATCCATCATGGGTACTACCATTTCCATATTTAAAATGGAAACTAATATTTTCTCATCATTGCTAGATGTTGCATCCTCATCAAGGTGCCCCTCTGGTGCGGTCACAATAGTGCGAGCTGCTTTTTCTACTACAAAAGAACTGATAGCACAGCTAAACAAAATCAATAAGATTGTGCCGTTAAGGACGTCTTCATTCAACAATCTTATGGGTACGCCGGCTGCCGTCTCACCTATGATTATATTATACCCAACTAAGATGATAGCAAGAGTTGCAGCTGCATGAGCGGTACTTAACCCAAACATAAGCCTTCGCTGTTGAACACTCATGCCAAATACCCTTTGTGTTATCCAAGCTGCAAGATACTTGGTGACTATAGCTACCGAAATGATTACCCCAGCTACCTTAAGGGCATCCCATCCTTTCATGATGACTTTTACATCCACCAACATACCCACACCTATCAAGAAAAAAGGAATGAAAATAGCATTGCCAACAAAGTTGATGCGATTCATCAACGCAGACTGATGTGGGATAAATTTATTCAACACCAATCCAGAAAAGAAGGCTCCAATGATTGCTTCTATACCTGCCGCTTCTGCTAGAAAAGCTGATAAAAACACAGTAGCCAAAACAAAAATATACTGCGATATACTGTCTTCAAATTTTTTGAAAAACCAGCGAATGACCGGCGGGAATAAAAAGAAAATGATACCTACAAATGCAATAGTTGACACCCCTAATTTTACCCAAAACATAGAAGAAACATCTTCTTTAGTCATACCGGCTATGATGGCTAAAATCAATAGCGCTAAGATATCGGTAATCATGGTGCCACCTATAACTAAAGTCACCGCTTTATTTCTAATGATGCCGTATTTACTAGCTATAGGGTAGGCTACTAATGTATGAGTGGAAAACATACTTGCCAACAACATAGATGACATAAAGCTATATCCCAACAAATAATAACTAGCTAACGTACCAAAGACAAAGGGTAAAGCAAATGTGGCAAGGCCAAAGAAGAGAATTTTCTTTGTGTTCTTTTTAAACTCTGCTAAGTCTATTTCTAAACCTGCCAAAAACATGATGTATAATAATCCTACGGTACCAAACAATACGATACTACTATCTCTTGTCAAAAAATTAAAGCCATAAGGACCTACCAGAATACCGGCGACTATAAGTCCAATGATATGAGGTACTTTGATTTTATTGAGGAGTATAGGTGCAAACAAAATGATGAACAATACCAGAGAAAATATTATCACCGGATTGGTCAATGGTAAGGAAAAATCTAAAGACGCTAATAGTAGCATGTAAGTGAGGTTAGGTATTAGTATTGAATTTCTTTTTGTGATTTATCGGCATCTACACTATATACAATTTTACAATTGGGCTTGTTAATCGTACGGGTGCCTTTCATCTTCTTCAAATCTTTATCATCTTGCGATAGTTCAATTTGCATATCTGTAGCTGAGCTTGAATCCAACTGAGAAAGTTTTAAAGTGCTTCCGGTATAGTACCCGTTATATATTCTAACAAGCGATTTTTTAGCAAATACCTTGGCTATGATTTGAT
>CALMXV010000357.1 GCA_937871155.1 uncultured Taibaiella sp.
TCAGGTCCAGGGTGTCCTCAAAATCGTTTTCGGTTTCTCCGGGAAACCCGACAATGATATCGGTAGTGATGCTGGCCTGCGGTACTGCGGCCCGGATCTGTGCCACCAGGTCCAGGTAGTATTCAAAATAGATATTCAAACTATACAACAACAGTATCCCCACCAATTTTCATCCAAGGAAATAATTATAGTCTATCATTGCAAATAGGTACTTGTGGAGGAAGTTATAGCAACCGGTCTAAAATCTATATTGACTATAATATGAATGGGTTGTTTACAGATCCTGGAGAGGAGGTCTATTCTTCAACAAGTGCTGTAGCAGGTGCCCATACAGAAACAGGAACAATTACTATTCCATTTTCAGCTTCAATAGGAACTACAAGGATGCGTGTTATCAATGTAGAAACATCAAATGCTGCGAACATTACTCCTTGTGCTACATATTCATGGGGAGAAACAGAAGATTATTTAGTGACCATATCAGCTAGCATAGCTTGTAGTGGAAAACCCAATGCTGGTGTAGTTTATGGACCAGCAACGGTTTGCCCATCAGTCTCTCTAACGATGAACGATAGTGCCTATTCATATGGTAGTGGAGTTTCTTTTCAATGGCAAGATTCATCATCTTTAGGCACATGGAATAATATCAGCGGAGCTACCAATGTATCCCATAACATCGCTTCAGGTATATCAGTACCTACAAGTTATCGCTTTATTGTCAATTGTTCCAACAGTAGCCAATCAGATACTTCAAATAGCTTTTTAGTAGGTATAACTCCTGCAACACAATGCTATTGCATTCCAGGTACGACCAACTCAAGCCTTAGTGATGACATCTTAAATGTAACTTATGCAGGAATCAATCACTCTACAACCTATTCCTCAAATCCGGGAGTTAATGGTTATAATGATTTTACTTCGAGTGTGCTGCCTGCACAAGTAACAAAAGGAAACATAGATACCTTTAAGATGACTATTAATAGTGGGGGTACAGAACATGGGGCAATATGGATTGATTGGAATCAAAATGGATTGTTTGATACATCCGAGTTTACATATATTGGTACAGGAGCTACACCTAATGTAATTTCTAAACCCATATCGATACCGCTTACCGCTTCAATAGGAACTACGAGAATGCGTGTCCGTTCAAAGTATAGCACTACATTAGTGAGCACCGACCCTTGTTCTGCTTATACGTATGGTGAAACGGAAGATTATTCCGTTGTAGTCAATGCTCCATTAGCTATTACGTTAAAAGATATTAATGCTAAAAACTTGGGTGCTATTAATAGCATAGAATGGAGCACAGAATCTGAGCTAAGCAGCGATATGTTTGAATTGCAAAGAAGCATAGATGGAGCGATATTTGAACCTATTTATACAGTAGCTGCTAATGGAAGAGCTAGTAATTATAACTATTTAGATAAAAATGCTTTTCAGGGCACTAATTATTATCGTTTGAAAATGTTACAGGCTAATGGTAGTTATGCATATTCTAAAGTGGTGATAGCAACAATTAATGGTATTGTATTCAATTTACAAGCTTATCCCAATCCGGTAACTAAAGAATTGACGATAGCTGTAAGTGGACTTCCGGCTGCTGATGCTACCATTCAGCTTACAGATTTAACCGGTAAGATTATTCAATCAAGTCTATTAGAAGGAATGAAAGCTACAATTGATATGAGTGGATTAGCAAACGGAGTTTACTTACTTAAATACCATGATGCCAATCATTCAAAAATCATAAGAGTGACCAAACAATAATCGTGAAGTTAGGAAAGATGAAAGGTGCCATTGAGCACCTTTTGTCGTTTGGGGAATCCTAAGAATGATGGTGGTATGTTGCGAAATTTTTTACCGACTATTTATTGATCAAAAAGCAATACACCTCACCGGGGCCATGAACTCCTACCACTAAAGTTTTTTCAATATCGGCTGTGCGACTTGGTCCGGTATTCAGGTTTATCATTGAAGGAAGCTGCATGCCATATTTTTTATGAAGAAAAGCTAAAGCTTCCGGTAAGTCATATACAACCTGGGACATGTAAGCAACAATAATGTGAACCGGATAATAAACGGGGGCAATTCTACCATACTGTTGATTACTGGTGATAAGTGTAGAACCTGTTCTTGCTACTAATAATTCACAATCAGTGATACAAGCATCAGCAGTTGTATTGCTCGGGTCTAAGGGTTTTATAAAATCAAAATTTGGATTTCGGAGTCCTTCTAAAAGACGTTCATCAGAGCAAAATACTTCTTTCCAACCCATATTATCACAGAGTGTCAATAAGTCTTCATGAAAATCTTGTTCCGTATCGCAGAACATAAATTTGCCACCCAGTTTGATAAATTCAGTAGCAAATAGCTCTTCATTAGATAGTGAAGATGTTTCAAAATAACTACTGATAGAATCTTTTTCTACTTCAGGAAAAGGTATAGAAAGACTTCCATTGCTTAGTCCCTTTCTGATTCTTCCTAAAATTTGTTCACGAGCTTTAGATGTTTTCATATCAATATATTGCTTATTCTATAACGGTTCCAAAAATACTCAATCAGTTAAAGAAAATTCATTTTACAAGATGAATATATATTGCCTAATTTTGCCCGAATTTTTTAAAATCATATTTCTCTATGAAATTAACCATAATCGGTACCGGATATGTAGGTTTAGTTACAGGCACATGCTTCGCTGAAACAGGCAATGACGTGATGTGCGTGGATGTAAATGCAGAAAAAGTAGCTCAACTTAAAGCCGGTAAAACCCCTATCTATGAGCCAGGTTTAGAGAATTTATTAATCAGAAATACTCGCGAAGGTCGTCTTCAGTTTACCACTAATTTGACAGAAGGTATTAAAGATGCAGAAATTATTTTCTTAGCATTACCTACTCCTCCCGGAAAAGATGGCGCTGCTGATCTTCAATTTGTTTTACAAGTAGCAGAAGATTTGAGTAGATTGATTACTAGCTATAAAGTAATAGTCAACAAAAGTACGGTACCGGTGGGTACTGCTGAGAAAGTAGCTGCTGTATTGGCTAAAAACTTATCTAAAGATTTATTTGATGTAGTTTCTAACCCTGAGTTTTTGAGAGAAGGGGTAGCGGTTGAAGACTTTTTAAAACCTGATCGAGTAGTGATAGGCACCTCCTCTGAAAGAGCGCGTAAGTTAATGGATGAATTATATCAGCCTTTTGTTCGTCAAGGAAATCCGATTTATTTTATGGATGAGCGTTCTTCTGAAATGACGAAATATGCTGCCAATGCTTATTTAGCAATGCGTATCTCTTTTATGAATGAGATGGCAAATCTTTGTGAGCTAGCAGGTGCTAATGTAGATATGATTCGTGTGGGTATGGGTAGTGATAGCCGTATCGGTAAGCGCTTTTTGTTTGCAGGTATCGGCTATGGTGGAAGTTGTTTCCCTAAAGATGTACAAGCACTTGGTAGAACAGCCGATGAATACCAATATGATTTCAAATTGGTAAATGCTACAACACAAGTCAATCAAAGACAAAAAACAATCTTAGGGAATAAAGTAAGTCGTTATTATAAAGGGGATTTGACAGGGAAAACCTTTGCAATGTGGGGGCTAGCATTTAAACCTGAAACAGATGATATACGTGAAGCTCCGGCTTTGGAATTAATCAAAGAATTGACAGCCGCAGGAGCTAAGGTGCGTGTATTCGACCCTGAAGCAATGCCGAATGTAAAACAAACCATCTCTGAAGATGTTTATTATGCTACTGACCAGTATAATACTTTAGAAGGTGCTGATGCCTTGTTGATAGCTACCGAATGGAGTGAATTTAGAAATCCTGATTTTACAAAAATTGAGAAAAGCCTGAAGTCTCCTGTGATATTTGATGGTAGAAATGTGTTTTCTATTGAGAAAATGCAAACACTTCCTTTCTATTATGAAAGCATGGGAAGGCCCGCAGTGAACGGTTCTTCAAAATAAAAATTGCCCTTTTTGAGGTAATAATATAAACGACAAGTGCTACTCTTTTGAAGTAGCACTTGTCGTTTAATGTGTAAAATAAATTAACGAATCTCTGTGTCTTTTAATCCTCCAGGAGTTAGTTCACTTAATTGTGGTTTTATTTTTAGGTAATGTTCGTATTGTTTAGCATCTAAAATTATTTTGAATCGAGAATCCATCATTAAGATCTTTTCTTTCTGAGGCATTCCATTTTGTTTGTTTTGATCATCCAAAAAGGCAAAAATTTGAAAGGCCTCATTCTTTTGTTTATCGGATAAGTTCAGATTTTTGGTTAAGAATATTGCTTTTGTCATGGAGGGGTTTTGAGAAGAAGGCACTTCTTTTTTGCCATCTTGTGCAGATACCAGAACGCTGCCAATCATGCAAGTGATACTCATCAAAAGGAATAGTTTTTTCATTTCGGTTTAGTTATTCTTGAAGGTTAATTTTGAAAATTTTGTTGAAAATTTAAAGCAATATAGATACTTCCAATTTCAATTTTATGAAGTTATGGAAATAAACAGAGAATCTATTTTTTAAGTACAAAAATCAAATTTGCCGTGTATTTACTTTGGTCTAAAATTTCTAATTGCATTTGGTGTGTGTTTGCAAAGGTTTCAATTTCTAGTTGTGAAATATAATATAGCTCATGAGCCGTTTTATTAAACTTCAAAAGTTTTGTACTCCATAATTCCGTTTGTTTAGTGCCTTTGATACGTTCTTGAAGTTCTGATACGCCATCACGGATTATTAAAGTGCCACCTGGTGTTAATGCAGCATAGCATTTTTCTAATAATGTCAATCGATCTTCC
>CALMXV010000358.1 GCA_937871155.1 uncultured Taibaiella sp.
GGACAGCGTAGGCACCATACCTGGTGAGCAAATTGATAGTGCCTTCGGAATGTTGAAACCGAGTATGAATATTAGTAAATATTTTGGTGTTATGGATTCTTTAGAAGACCAAGATAAATTGCTCAACTTCTTGCGTATGGAAAAATGGAAAGGGGATTTACCTGCCATTGCCGGTGAAATGTATCGTAAATATATCAAAGACCTTTTCAGAGATAATTTGTTGATCAAAGGTGAATTTACTTTAGGTGGACGTGAAGTGAACCTGAAGAATATGACCGTACCCTTCTTAAATGTATATGCTACTGAAGATAATATTATCCCCAACAGTAGTACTAAGGCGGTAATGAAAAAGATTGGCGCTAAAGACAAAACTGAATATCCTTTCCCTGGTGGACATATCGGTGTTTTTGTAGGTGGTAAATCTCAAAAAGAATTGGCACCTGCTGTAGCTAAATGGGTTATTGAAAAATGCTCCTAATAAGTTTTATATAAATTGCAACCGCCTCAGTTTTTAACGCTGAGGCGGTTTTGTTTTTAAATTGCCATTAGCATGGAATTAGAAGAACAATTTTTATGATTTCGGTTTTGATCTTACACCATCTAGCACAGTCAATACTCCGTATAGTGATTATGCCTATAGAGTCTATCCCAATCCGGCTAATGCGCAGCTAACAATTGAATCTGTAAAAAAACTGGGAGCGTATAAAATACTTGATATTACGGGAGCAATAGTTTCATACGGTACTGCAACTAGCAATGAAGTGCAGGGTATAGACAAAATAATCAATGGTATGTATATCGGTTGGCGGCTTGCCGCAATGGCTGATTTTACCACTACACTTCAATCGAAGACGTAAGTATAGATTTAGTGCTTTTTGTTATTCTAAGTCGTTTACCAGCCATTACGGTAAACTGTTTTGGGATGCACTTCTTTTTATACGTCAATTGAAATTCTCACTCGTCCGCCTAATCCTTTTTCCACAATGTCATACAATGTTTTTAAAGTCAAATTGCTACCATTGTTTTCTACTCGTGAAATGTATTCACGCTTTTTGTTTACGAGCTCAGCAAGTTCTAATTGAGTTAAATGTTTTTCTTCTCTAGCTTTTTTGAGTAATAAGCCTATTTTAAAAGACTCAAAGTCTCTTTCGAGATTGTCCCTTCTTTCAGTTCCAATCTTTCCGTAAACATTATCCTTGATTTCTTTCCAATTTTTAGTTTCCATTTTCTTTTGCTTTTTGTTTGTAATATTCATTCATTATCTTTAATGCTTTTTCAATTTCATTTTTAGGGGTTTTCTGAGTTTTCTTTTGAAATCCATTCATTAAAACCACTAACCGGTCACCATCAAAAAAACAAAAGACTCTCCAAATGTTTGAACCGAGTTTAATTCTCGCTTCGTATAATCCACTCGTTCCGGTCAAATGATTCAAATAATTTGAGGGGACTCGTTCAAGAGTTTCAATAGCTTCGATTATTTTGAATATTTTGTCCTGAACCTTCTTTGGCTGTTTCAAGAGGAACTTTTCAAAATAGTCCTTGAAAGCTATAACTTCTCTTACCTTCATTCATCAAAGGTAATTTATAAGTTACATTATTGCAATTTTTGGAAGTTAAAATTTTCACGTTTGGTCATAGTTAACATAGCCTATATCTTACAATTTATTCAAGAGAATACCTTGTATCATGTCCGGTTTTTAAAAGAATAAAAAGTCCCTTTGACTTAAAAAAAGTAGAATTCCATTCAGATATATTGTTCAGATAATTCTCAGTCGTTGGTACTGAGCATTTTGCTTTCTAGCATATCTTTTCCACCATTGTTTGTGTTATCATCTACAACAACATCCAAAATCACAAAAACAATTTTTTGTTTTTCAACTCTTATTCCTTAGCTTCATACAAA
>CALMXV010000359.1 GCA_937871155.1 uncultured Taibaiella sp.
ATTTAACCCTTGTGCCGAAACCGTTTTTTTTATGACTTGGGGCTATAAAAATGGAGACGCCAATAACTGTGCCTCCTTCCCTCCTATCTGCACCTATAGTGGCATGGATAGCTTGCTACGTGCACGTTATACTATGATGGCGGATAGCAACCAAACATTGATTTCTCCTGTGGGACCTGTAAGAAGATATATTCGCAACAACTACCCTTCAATTGAACTGTATGATAATGATGGCAGCCATCCATCAATAGCCGGCACATACGCTGCAGCCTGCACTTTCTATAGCATCCTTTTCAAGAAAAGCCCTTTAATTATCACTTTCAATAGTACTTTGTCCACAACGGATGCTAGTAATATCAGAACTGCAGCTAAGTTAGTAGCCTTTGACTCATTAGCGACTTGGAATATTGACAAGTATAACCCTAAAGCGAGTTATAACTATACAATAAACAACAAAACTGTTTCTTTCAACAACCAATCGATTGGCGGTACACAATATTTATGGAGCTTTGGCGATGGCAGTACCTCTACCCTAACATCTCCAAGTCATTCATACACTTCCGCAGGAGTTTACCAAGTTAAGTTGGTAGTTAAAAAATGTGCTCTTACTGACTCAATAACTAAAACAATAACCATTACTACTACCGCTACTGATGCCGTATTGAGTGACGAAGTTGTAGCCTATCCTATTCCATTTAAAACGATTTTAAATATTCGTATGCCGGTATATTTATTTCAAAACTTACAAGTGTATAGCCTTACCGGTGCTACTTTTCAACTACCTATTACTAAAGGTAACCATGAGTTGAATATAGATTTCACAACCGCTGCTTCTGGTACTTATTTTATAAAAATACAAATTGACAATCGCACACAACTGTTACGTGTTATCAAACAATAACCAATAACATTTGTTTTCCAAAAAGCACTTCGCATTCAGCATCGAAGTGCTTTTTTGTTGGAATTATACATCGATTCTCTTGCTGCTGCTATCAATCATCTTTTCAACTGATAACCGTCATGATTAATAAAAAGAAATAGGATGACATTCGTTATAGAAAGTCACTAAAACCATAAAAAATGAAAAAGAGAGAACCAGTAAAAAACATCATGACCAGCCATGTATTGACCGTAAAAGAAGAAGACCAACTCAAAGATGTGGTAGCACTTTTCAAGAAACATTCGTTTAGGCATTTACCGGTATTGAAAGGGCAAACGATAAGTGGTATCATCAGCAGCACGGATATCAACCGACTCACCTTTGGTACACTTTTCGAAAATCAAGAAGGTGCCGATGAAGCTATTTTAGAAATGCTGACAGTGCCTCAAGTAATGACTAGCAAACCAGAGGTGATAGATGCAGAAACTTCTATCAAAGAAGTAGCTGAAATATTTGCCAGCAAAGGATTTCATGCGCTACCAGTAGTAGAAGGCAAAGAGCTTAAAGGTATTGTAACTACTACCGACATAATCAAATATATGTTGGATCAATACTAGCGTCTAAATCAGTTATTATTAGTTGCAACATGTAATAACTGATTTTAAAATTGTTGTGTTTTTAGTTTGTATAAAGAAAGGGAAGTCGAAAGGCTTCTCTTTTTTGTATTTAAAGTAACTCCTTTCCCTTTGAAGAGTTTTAAAAATTAAGCGAAAAAAATTTGTTCCTCTTTGTAACCTGTTAAAATCAATCCGACTCTAAATCTGTATAACCAACAAAATTTATACAGAAAATGAAAAACATCATTCACACTCCAGCATCAGTGCAATCAGCCAGCCCAGTTAATAACACTTCCAATAAATTCCGTTGGAGAAGGCAATTGACAAAACAAGCATCCATTATTTTAATGGTCTTACTCTCCTTTTCCATCTTAACCGAGAGTTGTAAGAAAGAGGATATGGCACCAATGACAAGTAGTAAATATTATACGCTTCAAGATGCCATGCGCAAACTATGGGCAGACCACATGCAATATACCTATGCCACTGTAGATGCCTACTACAACAATCCTTCTGGGCTTTCATCTTCCCTAGACCGCTTATTACAAAACCAAAAAGATATTGGCAATGCTATTGTACCTTATTATGGGCAAGCTGCAGGAGACACGTTGGCTTCCTTACTAACGACACACATCAATCAAGCCGTGCCGGTACTTCAAGCGGCAAAGGACAACGACCAGGCTGCTTTAAATCAAGCTTTGGCCAATTGGAAAGCCAATGCCAAAGACATCGCAAACTTTTTGACAACGGCTAACCCGACTCATTGGCAAAAGATGGATATGGAACACATGATGGAGATGCATATTGACCAAACTACTACTTATGCGGTGGATCTTCTTAAGAAAGATTATAAAAATGCAATTAGCCATTATGATGAAGCCTATCAACATATGATGGAGATGGCTGATGAATTGACGATGGGCATTTCCGCACAATTTCCTTCAAAATTTTAAAAACCATCTTTAAATATTATTCAACATGGAACAATCAAGCATAAAACCAACATTTCAACTTTTAAAATACACATTCGTGGTAGTACCCATAGTGGCGGGCTTAGATAAATTCACGAATCTTCTTACCAATTGGGAGCAATATTTAAATCCGAACTTGATAAGTGCTCTTCCTTTTTCAGCAGCAGTATTTATGAAAATATCTGGTGTAATAGAAATCATAGCCGGCATTATTGTATTGAAAAAAACTACTTTGGGAGGCTATATTGTTGCCGCTTGGCTTACAGTAATTGCCTTAACTTTATTGGGTAGTTTATCTTATATGGATGTAGCTGTAAGAGATTTGGTAATGGCAATAGCTGCCTTTTCGATGGCTAAACTATCATCTGTAAAAAGATAAACAATGGAACTATACCAAGAACTTAGCGAAGTAGTAATCATCGAAAGAATATTATTAGGAGAAAAATCGCTTTACGAAATTATCGTAAGGCGATTGAATCCTTATCTCTATAAGATTGGACGATCTTATAGTTACAACCATGATGATACGCAAGATTTAATGCAAGACACCTTTATTGATGCGTATAAAAGCTTATCTC
The DNA here is from genome assembly GCA_937871155.1 of uncultured Taibaiella sp. GTDB lineage: Bacteria > Bacteroidota > Bacteroidia > Chitinophagales > Chitinophagaceae > JAFIGV01. The sequence continues at coordinate 3,047 of CALMXV010000359.1, forward strand.
AATTTGAAGGGCGAGCCAATTTCAAAACTTGGATTATTCGTATCATGATTAATAACTGTTATAGAAAAAAAGAAAAATCAAGCTTTAAAAACGAACGAACCCTTGAGATACATGAACATGCACAACCATTATATGCTACCATGAAACAAGACACACAACATATAGTACAGAATAGAGAATTGGGACATATACTAGAAGAGGCATTGGGACAATTGGCTGAAGACTATAGAATGGTTTTCTCCTTAAGAGAAATTAATGGGCTGAGTGTAGCAGAAACGGCTTCCGTACTCAACATCACAGAAGAAAATGTGAAAGTACGTTTACACAGAGCAAAATCTATGCTTCGTAAAGAAGTAGAAAAATCATACTCCCCTAACGAACTTTTTGAGTTTCATGCTACCTACTGCAATGCTATGACCACACGAGTGATGAGTATTATTAATGAGCTATAGCAATTGCGTAACTATTTATCTCTCCAACAACGCCATTTTCAGAAGTTCTATTGGAATTAAAAATCAAAATCCAAAGTAGCAAGCAAAAGAAAGATGAATTTAATTTTTTACATCTACGATTAAAAGCTAAAAAACTGTTTATTTTGCGACCTATGAATACAACGAATACCTTATTAGAGCTATTAAAATATACCGTACCCGCTGTAGTAGTTCTTATAGCTTGCAGCCTTATTGTTAGAAGATTTTTATTAACCGATTTGAAAGAAAAACAAATCGCTATGCTTCGCGAAAATCAAGGTGCTACTGTAAGGTTACGCTTACAAGCTTACGAGCGATTGGCACTGTTTGTAGAACGTATCCATCCAAGACAACTTGCACCAAGAGTATATGCCTCCGGTATGACAGTAGCAGAATTACAAGCCACTTTAATCTTTAATATTCGTACAGAATTTGAACATAATCTTTCTCAACAAATCTATGTTTCCAAAGCTATATGGGATACAGTAAGAGGGGTAAAAGAACAAGAACTAAACATGATTAACGGCATTGCCAGTCAATTACAATTTGATGCAGATGCCAAAGAACTTCACAAAAGAATAGTAGATTATGTATTGAGTATTGATGGCGAATTACCTATTGATGTGGCATTGCACATGATCAACGATGAGGCAAAGTCTGTATTAAATTACGGTGCTATGGATAAGTAACCAAATTTGAATGTTTCACTCCTTTTTGTTGTAACAACTGGTAATAGTACGCCGACATTTCTTTTACCAAACGTTGGTAAGAAAATTTTTCTTGTACATAGGTTTTACCAAATTGGCTCATTGCTTCTCGTAGGTTTTTGTTTTCTACTAATTGTAACAAGGCATCTGTAAAAGCAGGAACATCATTTGGCGGTGTTATATACCCGGCTTTTTCATCCACCATAATATCCGCTACACCTCCTACACGTGTTGATACAATAGGCTTACTGGCTGCTTGGGCTTCTATTAATGATACCGGTGTTCCTTCATTATGTGAGGTAAGTGCTACGATATCTAACCCTGCCAATACTTTATCTATTTCTGTTTGCCATGAGGTACAAAACGCTGTAGTGTTTTTATAACCCTCCGGCACATAGGAATAAGCAATGCCGGCTTCCGCAAATAGTGTTTCAATGTGTTTGCGCCTATCACCATCTCCAATAATTATGAATCTTAATTTTTGAGTGGTCTTAGCCAACAAATTTTTAGCTGCTGCTACAAACAACTCATGGTTTTTAACCGATACTACTCTACCGATAATTCCTATGGCAAGCTCATCATCTTGAATTTGATATTGTGAACGGAACGTTTGACGTTTATGTTCTTGATTAATTTGAAATTTATCAAGGTCTAAGCCCAAGGATATAATCTTTATTTTATCTGGATCACAAATTTTATATACCTCAGCTAGTTCTCTTTTTTGGCTTTCACTAATAGCAACGATACCTGTGGAACGTGCCGCCAAATAACGTTCTATATTGATAAAAATATTGGTTGTAAAACTGTTGAAATAACTATGAAATACGTGTCCATGAAAGGTATGAACTACTACTGGTACTTTGCAGGCATCCGCAGCTAAACGCCCTATTATACCCGATTTTGCTGCATGAGTATGTACTATATCAGGCTTGTGAATTTCGATGAGTTCTTTAATTTTTCGGTAGGCTATTCCATCTTGTAACGGGAAAATCTTTCGCTTCATTTCTTCCACTACTACCGGTTGTAATTCTAAATTTTCTATTAAATAATCAGCCCCCTGTTCATGGTCGTCTTTACCACCAATCACTAAGGTAGTTTCAAACTCCGGCTCCATATATTTTGATAGATAGGTAACATTTATTGCTGGGCCACCAATGATAAGGCGATTATGAATACGAAGAACTCGAGGCATAGAAATAGTTAGTCTTGTAAAAATATAAATTGAACGCTTACTGTATGCAAACTAATAGTTAAACCATATATTTTTTCCACCAATACTGAAATACAATCAATGCCCAAATAGTAGCAGTGCTATCACCTGGGTTATTACTATGTAGTTGTTTTTTGAGTTTTTCAATTGCATCCGGATTAAAGATTTGTTGTGCTTTAATAAAATCAGAATGGAGCAAATCATCATTAATAACACTCCATAATTCGTTTCTAAACCAATCTATCAATGGTATTTCAAAGCCATGCTTAGGTCGGTTAAAAATCGCTTCCGGCAACATCGGACGAAAGGCTTCTTGTACAATTTTCTTTTTAAGACGAGCATCTATTTTATATTGATGGGGAAGGCTAAAGGCGAAATCAACTACATCGGCATCTAAAAAGGGGCTTCGAATTTCAAGGCTATTCGCCATACTCATCATATCTACCTTCACTAGCATATCACCGGGTAAAACAAGTTGCATATCAGCTAATAAAATCTCATTAAAATCATCACCTTTTATGGCGGCTAAGAGCCTGTCTTTTTCTTGCTGTAATGCTTGATGTGAGAGGGATGTTTTGAAAGAATCTGCTAACAAATGGTCAACAGTAGTTACATTATTTATGCTTGCCCATCGCCAATAACGCTCTTTCGGAGATAGCTGTGTCCCTTCAGCAAAACGATTTAACTGACGAAACAAGTTAGTCAGTTTATGATTTCTGCCTTGAGGCATCCTTTTCCAAATAGGAGCACCTGCCTTTACTAAAGTATTCATCATACTAAGCTGGCGTGTTCTCCATTCGGCACCATGCTTGTTATATCCTGCAAATACTTCATCACCGCCATCACCACTTAAAGCTACCGTAATATGTTTACGAGTATGATGACTGAGAATATAAACCGGCAAAGCTGAGGAATCCGCAAAAGGCTCGTCTATATAATCCAATACTGAATAAAGATGCTCAAGGAAATCCTCATTCGATAGTGAAAAAACCGTATGATGGGTTTTATATTTCTTGGCTACTAGCTGCGCATAATGGGTCTCATCAAAAAAAGGATTGTTTTTATATCCTATAGAAAATGTATTGAGTTCAGAAGTGTATTTACTCGCTAATGCCACGACTACAGAGGAATCGATGCCGCCACTTAAGAAAGCCCCTAACGGCACATCGGCTATCATCCTTTTCTGAACAGCCGCATCCATCTTTTCAACTAATAGTTCTTTAGCTTGATCATAAGAAAACGTACCATATTGTGAGGCGTTAATGGTTAATTGATAATAAGGGTGGCTTTCTTGAATCCCTTGCTTATTTATTTTTAAAAAATGAGCAGGCGCAAGCTTCTTAACTCCTTTAAAAATACTTTGAGAAGGTGGTAGATAGTTGAGTTGAAGATATTGATGTAGTGCTAATGGATTCAGCTCTTTGGGTATGCCCCACTCCAATAAGCTTTTCATTTCTGAAGAAAAAGCAACGCCACTTTCATCCGCATAATAAAGCAACGGCTTTTTGCCATATCTATCTCTTACTACTAACAGTTCATTGGTTTCTTTATCATAAAATGCAAAAGCAAAGAACCCACTCAACCAAGCTAAACATTGCTCACCATATTCTATCAAAAGATATAACAATACTTCTGTGTCTGACTGTAAA
>CALMXV010000360.1 GCA_937871155.1 uncultured Taibaiella sp.
GAAAAAGATGATTTTAGCAACTTTATTAGTTGCCTTGTTTATGGGGCTTTCAGAATATGCTGGAGCTCATCCTCGCCACCGCCAACGCAATCAAGTACATCGTATCAAAGAAGGGGTTAGAAACGGTGAAATTACTCGCCATGAAGCACGCCATTTAAAGAAAGAACAAAGACATATCGCCAGCATGAAACGTAATGCACGTGCTGACGGCCATGTATCGCCTAGAGAAAGAGCAAGAATTGCTAGAGCAGAACATCGTGCTAGTAAGAATATATTTTATGCGAAGCACAATAGACACCAACGTTATTAAAGAGAACAACAAGTATCACTATGATAAAAGAGATTTGCGTAACTGCTTATCTCTTTTTTTGTTTTGTATTTTATGCATTAGAACAAATAAAAATTTTGATTGCCTTTCATTTGTTATAAAAATAATCAGTCTAAAATATTGGTTTCCTCAGCTATAGTTTTTATATTGTAAGGAACTAAAATGTTTAACCTTATGAAGAAAGCAATTTTTACTTTATCGGTTTTATTACTTTGTTGGGCAGGGATGAGGGCTGTAGCACAATCAGTCGTTATTAACGCAAATCCTGGAACTAGTGGGAATATTGCGATGGGTACTCTTGCTCATAATGCTACAGAAGGCATCTATACAGAAACCGAAATTGGAGCAGGAAACTTTACTACTATAGGTACTGCTATTACTCACTATGCAGTAGCTTTAAGTACGCTAGGAACGAACACTACATTTAACAATGTAAACATTTACATGAAAGATGTCCCTTTAACAACTACATCTTTTACATCTGGTACCTATAATAATTCAGGGTTTACCTTAGTATTTAGTGGCAGCATCACCTTTACAAGCGCATCCTTGGGTGGAGCATGGACAGAAGTAGCACTAACAACTCCTTTTGTACGTACCGCAGGGAATAACCTTCACATATTAGTAACCCGTACAGATGGTCAAACACATCCGGGCTTTGTATTTAGTAGTGCTAATGGTAATAATACGAGTAGTACCCTTACTACTTCGAGGAGGTATAATGGTTCTACCGCTCCTACAGGAACCACTTCAATGGGTGCATCAGCCTTTAGGCCTGCTATACGTTTAAGTCACAAATATGCTAATGATATGAGTGTGGATGCTATTTACTCTTTAGGAAAATTACCTTATCCAAATGGAGCTACCCAACCGATATCTGCTAGTATTTCCAATACAGGAACTAATGCAATGAATAATGTGATGATTTATTTGACCATCTCTGGTGCAAATACTTTTGTTGACTCTCAAAGCATCTCCTCATTGGTATCAGGTGCAGATACTGTCATAAATTTTTCTACTGTTACTTATACAACTTTAGGTACCAATACGCTCACTGTTACATTGCCCCCTGATGATGATACCTTGAATAATATGAAATCACTACCGCAAATACTTAATGCGAATACTTGGTCATATGCTTACGGGCCCATTGCATTAGGAGGGGTTGGTTTTACAGGTAATACAGGGAATTTTGTGGCTAAGTTTAATACCAATGCTGTGACTTATATTTCACAAGTCACGGTCAATTTTACATCAGGAGGGAATCAATATAAAATCGGAATTTGGGATGCAGCAGGTACGAATGGAACACCCGGAAACTTAATATGGGAATCTGCTCAGCTTACCAGTGTTTTAGGAGTTAACGTTCTTCCTGTATCTCCGGCAGCATTAGTGAATATCGGTGATTTTTATGTTGGAGTTCGGCAAACAGGAACTACAAATGTTGGATTTGCTTATCAATCTGAATCACCTATACGAGCAAATACCTTTTACTTTTCTTCACCAGTTACAAGCACTACGTGGAATGACTTTGCCCCTAATAATCCCTTCCGTTTTATGATTGAACCCAAACTCATTCTTCCCGTAGATATAAGTTTAAGTAATATTAAGTCTGCTAGTGTTAGTAATATATCCTGTTCTTCTAGCCCACATAGTGTCACAGCGTTATTAACTAATACCGGTGCTAATAATATTAGTATTGGTACCGCAAAGGTTACTTATAAAATGACTGGTGCCAACAGCTTTACAGATACCCTATTAAACACTAAACTTTTAATGACTGGAGATACTGAATTAGTAACCTTTAGTAATATCTCAATGCCGAATGTTGGAATGAGCTTCGATACGATGTATGTTGAACTTTTTGGGGATGGAGAACAAGAAAACGATACACAAAGGAATGATCAAACAATTCTACCAACCTATACTTCTTTACCTATTACTGAATCTTATGAGGATACAACATACAAAATCGGTCAATATTTAAAATTGTCCGGAAACGGTGTGTGGGCTATTCAGCAAAGCACTCCACTGTATCTTAATATTACACCTCATAGTGGGAATAAGTTTGTATTTTTTGATAGTTATACATATCCTTCTGGAGATGTTTGTAGATTGTATAGTTCTTGTATAACATTACCACCTGCTGCTACAAACTTGTGCAACGAATCATCCTTAGGTTTTTGGATGACACAAGACAATTCTTGGTCTGCAAATTTAGATAGCCTGTATGTAAGTGTAAGCAATGATGGAGGCGCTACTTGGAATCGATTTGCGAATGGTTATGGAAGATATAATGCTAGTTTCACAACTCCGGGATGGACGAAAATAAAAATTGATTTATCTACCTATGCAGGCCAAACCATTCAAATAGGCTTTGAAGCTGTAAGTAAAAACGGGAATAGTATAGGTGTAGATGATATAATGATTGGTAGCAATGCGCTTAATGAAGTCTTTTTAGCTTCTACTGCATCAAATAATAATCCATTAATTGCAACTTGTGATGATAATGGATGGACCTATTATGGCGATCCTTTTATACCGAATGCCAATCTTTTTGCTATCCAATGGGACCCTAATAACAACAATATAAATGCTGCGGCTAAACTAGCGGCACAACCTTATTTGGTAGTAGATACAGGAGCATTTAGCGTTAGCAACCCTTCATTGCAGACAGCAACCTTTACTTCAAAACGCTATTGGAATGTAAACCTTGGTACGGCTACTTTAAGTGGGCCAGTAAATGTTCGTTACTTCTATGACTCTTCAGAAATTGCTCAAGTTATGAATCGAGCTAATGCTTTTGTAGGGACTTATGGTGGAAGTTTAGAAGTGCCAACATGGTTTAAAACTATTTCTGGAAGCTTCATGAACGATACTTCTGATATGAATGAAAACGGTGTATATAATGCCATGCCACTTACTAATGTTAATACTACGAACCTTCGTGTAAATGGATTTCCTTATGCACAGTTTAATGGAATTACAAGTTTTAGCGGTGGCTCATTTGCAGCAGGTGTTGGGTTAAATTCACCGTTGCCTTTGTCGTTAATAGATATAAATGTTAGAAATCTTGGAGCTAAAAATCAATTGAATTGGTCAATAGCCAATAATGAATTAGCTGCAAAATTTGAAATAGAAAGAAGTACAGACGGCGAACATTTTTATTTACTAGGAACTGTGGCACCTACCTCTAATCTACAGCATCAAGCCTATTCCTACTACGACCAACAACCATTCAATGGTGTCAATTACTATAGAGTAAAATTGATGGAAAAAGCTGGAACTACTACTTATAGTAAAGTAGTAAGTGCAACAAATGCTTCCACTATCAAAATTGCTATCTATCCAAATCCGGTAAAAGAAGAGATGAACCTACAAGTAGTTACCTCATCTGATACTAAGGCAGAAGTACTAATAACCGACCTAACCGGAAAAGTATTATACACTACTTCATTACAATTAGCAAAAGGCAGCAATAATTCAAAAATTAAACTTGTGAATGTAAGCCGTGGTACTTATTTCATCAAAGTAATTACGGAAAATGAAATTTTCACACAGAAATTTGATGTACAGTAGAAGTTAGGAAATAATAGAAATAACAAAGGGCAGTTTGAATGATAAACTGCCCTTTGTTTATGAAATAAATCAATGTAAAGACGGAATTAATTTTTGCTATGTTCCAAGTAGCTTGCTATACCTTCAGCGGTTGCTTTCAAAGCTTCCTTGCCCTTGCTCCAGTTTGCAGGACATACCTCCCCATTTTCTTCGTGGAAGTTTAATGCATCTACCATACGTAAAGCCTCGTCAACACTACGGCCTAATGGTAAATCATTAATCACTTGATGACGAATGATGCCATTTTTATCAATTAAGAAAAGTCCGCGGAATGCAACCGGATTCCCTTCAAATACTACATGGTTTGCTTCATTAGTTTTGTATTCACCAGCTAATACGCCATAGTTCCAAGCAATCATTTTGCTAAGGTCAGCTACAATAGGATAGGTAACTCCCTTGATGCCTCCTTTATTCAATTCAGTATTTAACCAAGCCCAATGAGAATATTTTGAATCAACAGAGCAAGCTACAACTACAGTGTCTCTTTTTTCAAACTCGGCTAATTGTTCTTGAAACGCTATCAATTCAGTAGGACAAACAAATGTGAAATCTAAAGGATAGAAAAAGAAAATTACGTTTTTCTTTCCTACATATTGCTCCAATGAAAATCCTTCTACAAATTCAAATCCGTTTACTACTGCTTCTTCCGAAAAATGGGGTGCTTTTTTGCCAATTAAGTTAATCATGTGTATCGCTTTTTAAATTAGTTACTACTTTTTTTGTTGGCACAAAGGTACTCGCTTACTAAGATAGCACTCACATTTTTAGTATAGCTTTTTTTTATAAGGATGTAGTAGATGAATGGTGAAATGAACCTAAATCATTTTAAGGGACTGTTTATTCAATTCGTTTTTTTGAATGATAGATACAATAAATAAACAGGAATTGAGGGGTTATCAGCACTAATCAATTATTTTTGCCGCCGTTATGGCAAATGAAAATACGTTACAGCAAATTATTTCACACTGCAAAGAATATGGTTTTATATTTCAGAGCAGTGAAATATATGATGGCTTAAGTGCTGTGTACGACTATGGTCAGTATGGTACAGAGCTGAAAAAAAACATCCGTGAATATTGGTGGAAAAGCATGACTCAAATGCATGAA
>CALMXV010000361.1 GCA_937871155.1 uncultured Taibaiella sp.
CAAATGTTATCGGCTACAATCAGGTAAACTATTATAACACTCAATCGGGACATACCTACTATAATGCAGGTCAACCAATTGTTGGTTTTGACCACCGCCATGTAGAGCGCGCATACCTTGGAGGCGCTGAAGGAACTACCGGTGTGATTGCAAATAACCCTGGTGCCAACCAATCTTACCAATATACTTATACTTACACCCTTCCTACTACTTATGATGCCAATACAACAGGCGCTCCTGCTGTTAAGACGCAAAACATTTATCTAGTAGGTATGGTTATGAGAAAATCTACTGATAAAACTCAAAGAGAAATTTTCAACGCTGTTCAAGCTAAATTAACCGCCGGTCCCCTTGCAACTAAAGATGTACCTGCTATTCATGGTTTAGAGTTATTCCCTAATCCGGCTCAAAACTTCATTACTGTAAGAGGTATCCTTGATCAACCCAACCAACAAGTAACCGTGAACATTGTAAACAATATTGGTCAAGTAGTTTCTTCAAAAGCTTATCATACTAGTGGTAGCATCTTTGGTGAAACTATCAATACCGAATCATTGGCTAATGGTCTTTACAGAGTAGTATTGATGACTCAAGATGGCAGAAATACTGCTGAGTCTTTTGTAATCACTAGATAATTTCTGAATATTTTAATCATTTAAGAGGGGTTTTTCAAAGCTCCTCTTTTTTTGTGCTTTTTACTCCATATATATTTCATCACTACACCTAACTTTGCACTAGTTAAACAATCACATTCTTTTTTAAACTTAAAATAAAAGCATCATGGCAATCATTGCACCTTCCATTCTATCTGCAAATTTTCTTCATCTCGAACGAGATATTGAGATGATAAATAAAAGCGAGGCAGATTGGTTTCATTTAGATGTAATGGACGGTCGTTTTGTTCCTAATATCAGCTTTGGGCTTCCCGTGATTTCAGCCATGAAAAAGTCTGCACAAAAAACTTTTGATGTACACTTGATGATTGTAGAACCTGAAAAATATTTTGAAGACTTTGCTAAGTCCGGTGCGGATATATTGACTGTGCATCTTGAAGCCAGCACACATTTACATCGCAGTTTACAAGCTATAAAAGCCTTAGGAATGAAGGCTGGTGTTGCTATCAACCCACATACACCAGTAAGCTTTTTGGAAGATACGATTCAAGATATAGACCTGGTATGTATGATGAGCGTAAACCCTGGATTTGGCGGCCAAAAATTTATCCCTCAAACATTGAATAAAATAAAAACTTTAAAAGATATTATCGTTCGTAATAATGCCTCAACCCTTATCGAAATTGATGGTGGTGTAACGTTAGATAATGCTTTATCAATATTACAAGCCGGCGCTGATGTGTTAGTAGCCGGCAATACTGTATTTGCCTCTCCTAATCCAACTGAGACGATACAGCAATTAAAAGCGATAGGAAAATAAACCGCTCTTTCAAACGTTTTAGATAAAGGCTATATAAAATATTATAGCCTTTTTTCACTTTATCGTGATTATTTGCAGGTAGCTGCTTATTTTTAATTCCAGTAGACAAGAACTGCTTTTCAAAATTTATTTCAATTGAGAAAACTATCCATAATTATTCTTTTCCTATTAATTTCTTTGCCGGTCGTGGCACAGCAAGCTACCCTATCCGGAAAGATTAAAGATGAAAACGGAAAACCCATTGAGCTTGTTACCATAGCCATTGAAGGCACTGCCCTGGGTACTAGCTCACAAGCTGACGGCAGCTATCATCTCGAATTACCGGCTGATAGTACCTTGCAAGTAGTCTTCGATAATGTAAGTTTTTTCACTGAGAAAAAAACCATTACCTTATTTAAAGGTGAGCATAGAATCTTAAACATTAGTCTTAAAAAACGCAACAACACCCTCACAGAATTTGTAAAACAGGATGATAGAACCAAACATGAAGCCGGAGTACTTCAAATTGATGCTCGTAAAGCGGCTTTACTACCAAGCACTATTGGCGGTATAGAAGGGTTGCTCAAAACATTTGTAGGCTCTAATAATGAACTCACTTCTCAATATACAGTAAGAGGAGGCAACTACGATGAAAACCTTGTTTATGTCAACGATTTTGAAATCTATCGTCCTTTTCTTACACGTAGCGGACAGCAAGAAGGTTTGAGTTTTATCAATGCAGACTTAGTATCAAATGTCTATTTTTCCGTTGGTGGCTTTCAGGCAAAATATGGAGATAAGATGAGTAGCGTGCTGGATGTAAACTATAAACGACCTACTAGCTTTGGAGGCAATGCTATGATGAGCTTACTAGGTGCTAGCTTACATTTAGAAGTAGCTACAAAAGATAAAAAATTGACTTACCTCATCGGATTAAGACAAAAAACTAATCAGTATTTAC
>CALMXV010000362.1 GCA_937871155.1 uncultured Taibaiella sp.
TGCAGCAAATTGTTTAGCAACCATCCAACAGAAAGCTAAAACTCAAGAAAATCTAATGCCTTACGTCATTACTGCCGTTGAGCAATATTGTACATTAGGTGAAATTGCAGATGCCCTTAGAGAAGTGTGGGGGGAATATGCAGGGTAGCATCAATTTTTTTTAAAAAGAATATTCAAGATAGAATGATAATTGGCGGCTTCAAAAGAGTCGCCTATTGCATTTTTATTTTCACTTTTTTATCTTGCTACATAATAAAATGATCTTTTAATGCGTTTTCCTTAAAAATTAATAATAGCCTTATGAGTAAAGTTTTACCCCTAGCCTCTCAACCATCTAATGATTCATCCACCCCGTCACCTGACACATCTAGTGAAATTAGTTTGGATAAATTAATGGAAGACCTACATCCAATACTAGATGCAGCAAAAGAGCAAGTCATTAAGCCGGATGAGAAAACCGTCAATGATTTATTAGGAAAAATCTTAGGCTAACTCTATAACGGTAATTTCCGGTAAGATACCTAAACGACCGGGATAGCCCAAAAATCCAAAGCCACGATTGACATACAAAAACTGTTTGCCGGTTTCGTAAAGGCCTGCCCATTTCTTATAAACAAATTGCGAAGGACTCCATTTGAAATTAGGAATTTCGATACCGAATTGCATCCCGTGTGTATGTCCACTTAAGGTCAAATCAATATCCGGATAGTCAGTTATCACTTGTGCATCAAAATGCGAAGGGTCGTGAGAAAGCAATATTTTAAATGGAATGTTTTTTTCTGTAAGACCGGTATAAGCTTGTTTCATATCGCCGTGTTTCGGGAAATTAGCTTTAGCACTCCAATTTTCAATACCAATAACTGCAATCTTATCTTCTCCTTTTTCAAGAATGATGTGCTCATTCATCATCAATTTCCAACCCATTTTACTATGGGCAGCTTTGAGGTCTTCTAAGTTTTTATTTTTGGATGCTGGCGATGGCCAACTTACATAATCTCCATAATCATGATTGCCTAAAACTGAATAAACACCCATTGGAGCCGTAAGCTGAGAGAAGACGTTGAGGTAGGGCGTAATTTCTTCTGCTTTATTATTCACTAAATCACCAGTGAAAAAAATGATATCCGGCTTTTCTTGTAAAGCCATATTGATACCATGCTGCACCGCTTGATGGTCTTGAAAACTACCTGAATGAATATCCGATAGCTGCAACACTTTCATCCCTTTAAATGCTGCAGGAAGATGGTCAAATTTTAGACTGATGCGTTTGATACGATATTGGTAACGATTGGTCATCCCATATAAAAATCCGGTCACAGAAAGACCACCCAATAGCAATGCCATACGTTTTAAGAATAAGGAACGGCTGATGCCTTCTGTAGGAGATGTTGTTATGGTGGGTGTTGTTGTTGAAGGAACTATTTTTGTAGTCAGCCATTGTAGGATACGCCTTGCATCATCTATAACCATAATAAGTAAGATGAGCAACTTGCCTACTAAAAACCCAATAGTAAAAGCTATATAGATATTTTTCACGGCTGATGGAAGCAGGGTCCAATCTATCTTTCGAAAGAAAAGTAAGCCAATCCAAGTAGCGAGAGTTACAAGGATATATAACGTCATCAAACCTATACGCCAAGGGTGTGGTAAAGAACGAAGGGTCGATCGAACTAAAATAAAACTGTAGATTTCTGCTATAGGAAGACAAAGAAAGCTGATGATGAAACGCAATGGCATAAGTACTAATATTTCAAAAATTCATTAATCTGATGAGTAATCGCATGGGCTGTAGCCGGTATTAAAAGGTTGCCATCTTTGTCAATTTCTTCATTGATACGAGACAGTGGAATTTTATTATACAATACATTCATGCGGAGGTAATGTAGGATGTTTGTCATGTGTTCAATACCACGAAGGTTGCCGCCTCTACCATCTGCTACTCCTACCATAGCCGCTTTTTTATACCACCAGCATTGGCGGATGTCGGTATTGTCAATTAAGAGTTTTAGAATACCCGGGAAACTACCATTGTATTCTGGCATGACGAATAAAAACTTCGCAGTAGGGATTAGTAGTTCTTGTTCTACTTTCAGCAACTCTTCACTACGATGCCAAACGGGTAGCTCCTCTAATGATATCAAGTGGGTGTTTGCTTCTTTTTTTTGAAGCTCTTTATAATAATATTGCGCCACTTTTAGGGTCATGCTGTTTTTCCTATTGGTGCCTGATATAACTGTAATCATTGTATAATAAAACTCCGTAAAGGTAAAAATGCAGGATGGTAATATAATGTTGAAATTATTTATAGCACATTTGTAAAATAGATTTAAAAGAAAGCTGAAATAAAGACGAACGGCTATTAATTTTTGGAATCTGAGTCTTTCAATAGAAATTTGCAATCCAATGCCTTCAAAAGGAAAAATTATCAACGACCCTGTTTACGGATTTTTACAATTTCCGGAGGGAGTGCTGTTGCAAGTCATGGAACACCCTTGGTTTCAGCGATTGCGCCATATCAAGCAGATGGGTATGTCTTCTTTGGTGTATCCTGGTGCAGTACATACAAGGTTTCATCATTCGTTAGGGGCTTGTCATTTGATGGGAAAGGCTTTAGAGGTCTTGCAACAAAAAGGTATCCTCTTAACACAAGAAGATTGCCTGGCAGCTCGGTTGGCTATTTTACTTCATGATATCGGACACGGTCCATTTTCTCATGCACTAGAGCATTCATTAGTTGAAGGTATTTCACACGAAGTTTTTTCTGTGATGATGATGCAGCGAATGAATGAAGAACTGAATGGTAGCTTAACTCACGCTCTTCAGGTTTTTGATCGCGCTTATCCCAAAAAATATTTGCACCAATTGGTATCCGGTCAGCTGGATGTAGATAGAATGGATTACCTAAACCGTGATAGCTTTTATACAGGCGTTTCTGAAGGTATCATTGGATATGACCGCATCCTTCAAATGCTTACAGTGGTGAAGAACGAGCTGGCGGTAGAAGAAAAAGGAATACATTCGGTGGAGAAATTCATTATTGCACGAAGGCTGATGTATTGGCAAGTGTATTTACATAAGACCTCTTTAGGGGCAGAATTGTTGTTAGCCAATATTCTTAAACGAGCGAAAGAGCTGGTGCAACAAGGGGAAAATGTAGTAGCAACACCTGCTTTATTACATTTCTTGACATTGAAACTTAGTCGCCAAGATTTTGAGAA
>CALMXV010000363.1 GCA_937871155.1 uncultured Taibaiella sp.
TACTACATGTTTCGGCAACCATTTACTATCCCAATCCGGAAGCAAAGCAAAGCCCGCTAATATTGCCAAACAGGCTCCTCCGATAGTGCTAACGGCACGCATAATAATGATGTTGGTGTTCGCAGCATTTTCTACATCAAACAATAAAACCAAACTCACCGTAATAAAGAATGCTGCTATAGAATATCGATTCTTTACATAATATACCATGCTTACAAAAGAGATAAACAATATAACCTCTCTCAAGTACAATACATCATTCAACTGAATCAACATACCTCCTACAATCCCTCCTGTCAATGTTCCTATCACTCTGTCTAAAGCTTTTTTAAGAGTAGCACCAAAATAAGGTTGCATGACCAACACTACAGTAAAAGCAAGCCAATAGCCATGGTCTATATGAAACCATTTATAAAACCATACAGCTAATGCAGCTGCCAATGAGCTTCGTAAGATATAACGTATGGTATGGGTATTGAAATTGAAAAGCAATTTGGTATTATGAATCCACATCCCGGGTTGTAATAAATACAAAGTCTTTAAGAAAGAATAGGAGGTCAATACGGTCTTATCTTCACCGGCATTTTCTAAATGCGTCAAACTGCTTTCAATAATTCTTATCGATCGTTCGCTTAGTTGTATCAGTCGTTTGATGGTTTGCTGGTGGGATACTACTGTTTCGTTTTCTTGTACTAAAGCTTGTATCTGTTGATGAGTTGTTTCTACAGCAGTTCTTACCACTAACAATGAGGCTTGCTTGAGAGATAATGTATAAGT
Organism: uncultured Taibaiella sp.; assembly: GCA_937871155.1. Taxonomy (GTDB): domain Bacteria; phylum Bacteroidota; class Bacteroidia; order Chitinophagales; family Chitinophagaceae; genus JAFIGV01. The sequence continues at coordinate 778 of CALMXV010000363.1, forward strand.
AGCCATACTGTTGACTACATGTTCTAAATTCGTTAGTAAAGAATGTATTTTTAATCGTAGCGACTTAGGAAGTTCACTCAATTTTAGGTTAGCTAGCTCATCGCCTATAGCCACTATATGCACTCCTACTAAAGCGGTTTGTTTACGAAGCTTTGCTAATTCTTGTTCGGTAAGAGGGATGTTTTTAACTTGGAAATGTCGGTTTTCGAACAACTGTAATGAGCTATCAATGGTGGTTCTTACCAGTTTTTCTTTTTCATAAACGGTACGAATATTACTACGTAAGCCAATGCCATCCCATCCTTTTGCAATAGCGACCAACAAGGTGGCATTCGCTTTCCATATTAAAGCAATACTTCTTCGATACGGTTGCCGAAGTGGCATAAACAAGGTCCATAAAAAACCTATCAGTACCGACCATACCCCTCCGATACCTACCCACCACATACGTTCTTTTATGGCAGCTGAAGTTTCCACGGGATATGCATTGCACACAATAAACATCACATAGGCACTAAGCGCAAGACCGGCACCTCGTTCACCTAAATTTTTAAATAAGCCTGCTAAAAACACCACCAAAAACATAGCGATCACACTCACCAACATATAAGGTGCGGCAACTGTTCCTATCCAGCAGAAAAGAATTGCTAATAAGGTGCCGAAAACGAGCACCCACATACGTTGTGTAAAAGCTCCCTTAAGCTCTACCCAACAAATACATTCTGCGGTTAAAGTGATCCAACTTGCTTGCATTATATGCCCGGTAGTCATTCCCCACAATACAGGAACAATAGCCGTAATCGCCATCCTTAGCCCCCAACTTAGTTTGGGCTCAAAAGATTCCTCTTCTATAAACTTATTAAGTTGACGATATGAGATGGGCAAAGGGAACATTTTAAAATGCTATGGTGTTAGTTGGCGGTCTATGAGTTTTTGTAGTTCAGCAGCAGTTATTGAACGCTCTAGAAATTGGCGATAGTCTTTGTTTTTATACACCACTAATGTAGCCGGTATGGAGCCTCTCCATTTTTTATCCAGCTTCCGCAAAAACTCCCTTGCATAGATTTCATTCAACCAAACTACTTCTTGTTTCATAGCTCTCCTTTTAAGATAATTCGGAACTTTATAGCTCATATCAGCTTTATAATCTAGGCTCACCATTAAAACCTTTACCGGCCGTTCTATATTATCTTTATACAATTGGTCAAACTCCGGCAACTCTCTTACACAAGGTCCACACCAAGTAGCCCAAAAATTAATTACAAATACGGTGTCTGCAGCCTCCCATCTTTTTGGAAGTTCCTCCGGCGAGTATTCTTTTATTTCTTGACTATATGCTAGCGATGGTAGCAACAGCAGCATGGCTATAGATAGGTATTTCAATAGCGTTTTATTATTCAGTCTCATTCGATTGTTTTTTTAAAAATGGCTCAATTAAACATCATACGTTTCACCTTCAATACTAGCAGTTGTATTCGTAAAAATTGCTGCTGCTTCGATTTGAAAAGGATCGACCTCTTTATATCTGGAAGAATAATGACCTAACAAAAGCTTACCCACATTGGCTTCTAGGGCTAGATGAGCAGCTTGTGTAGCCGTAGTGTGAAACCTAGCCTGTGCTTTCTCTAAATTATCTTGCAAATAAGTGCTTTCATGATACAGCAAATCGACCTCTTTGATGTAAGGGATAATACTGGTGGTAAATAGGGTATCGGCACAGTAAGCATATCTCTTAGCTGGCGGTCCTTCAGTCGTTACCCATTCATTGTGGATGATGCGACCATCCTTATGCGTGTAATGTTCACCTGCTTTTAATCGGTCAAAAAAATAGGTAGGCACTTCATGTTCTCGACACTTCTCCGGAAGTAATTTTCTGCCTTTTGATTTTTGTTTAAATACAAATCCATGACAAGTGATTCTATGCTCAACAGGGAAAGACATCACTTCGAGTAAAGGTGTATCTATTATAATCGTAGCGGTATTTTCTACAAGTGGATGAAATTGTAATTCATAGCTCAAATGGGTATCGGCTACTTTCATAATAGCATTCAGTATGGTTTCCAGCTCCTTGGGTGCATGAAGATGTAAAGGGGTTGTTCGTCCCAATAAACTCATGGTGGTGAGGATGCCCGGAAGACCGAAATAATGATCGCCATGAAGATGACTGATAAAAATATGTGTCAACTTCCTCCAACGTATGCCGTAATGGTCAAGTTGTATCTGAGTACCTTCACCACAGTCTATCAATAGTACTTGGTCTTCTACTTGTAACGCTTGAGCCGTAGGATGTCTTCCGTAGGCAGGCAAAGCAGAGTTGTTGCCTAAGATGGTAAGTTTCATGCTTCGAAAGCTTCATCATCACCAAACATATCTCGTTGCAGTACTTCCATTTTAATGATGTCGATAGCTTCTATCATCGTCGGGGCTATATTGATAGCATGATAATATTCATGATCCGATAAGGCAATGCGTAATTCTGATTTTAAATCAGTGAAAACTAACGATTGGTCTTCGTTGTAAGCCATTTCATGTAGCTGCACTAAAGCATCCATCACGGTATCAGAAACCGATTCACATTTATTCAAATCCACAATTATATTTATCGGACCGTTATTTGACAGTTCTGTCCACTTTTGTTGAAGGGCTGCTGTCAAATTTTCATCTAAACATGTAGAATCAGGCGTTAAAAGAGTGTAATTTTCTTTGGTATCAATTTTGAAATTCATAAAAAAGATTAGGCTAACCGTTAAAATATAATAATCAGCTCAAAGCTGCGTTACAAAAATAACATAGTTATTGCCAAATATGATAACGATGTATTCGCTGAATCATTAACTTTAAACTATTAAAACAAAAGGAACCACCTAATGGACGCAAATTTCTCACCTAAAGTCAAAGAAGTAATTTCTTATAGTAGAGAAGAAGCCTTACGCTTAGGTAACGACTTTATTGGCATCGAACACTTACTCCTTGGATTGCTAAGAGAAGGAGATAGTATGGCAGTACATGTATTACAAAGTATGCATGTGGACCTTACCGACCTTCGTAGAAAACTAGAGCTGACAATACGAGATAAAAACAATAAACCGGTTACCAATATCAATAGCTTACCGCTTACCAAACAAGCAGAGAAAGTTATTCGAATTACCCTTCTAGAAGCTAAATCTCTTAAGAGCAGCAATGTGGAAACCGAGCATTTAATGTTGTCAATTCTTAAGAATAAAGAAAATACTGCTACTTCTATTCTTCAACAATTTGATGTGGACTACGAACGCTACAAAAGCGAACTTGGAAGCTTGAGTGGCGACACCCACATGAGCGACTATGGTAGCAACGACCCCGGCGAAGAATTTGAAGAAGATGATGAACGTAAACAATACCAACAACGCCGATCTGCAGGTAATACCAAATCAAAAACTCCGGTTTTAGACAATTTCGGTAGAGACATCACTAAGTTGGCAGAGCAAGGAAACCTTGACCCAATTGTAGGACGCGAAGAAGAAATAGAACGGGTATCGCAAATCCTTTCCAGAAGAAAGAAAAACAATCCAATACTTATAGGAGAGCCTGGAGTTGGTAAAACTGCTATAGTAGAAGGGCTTGCCTTACGTATTATTCAACGAAAAGTTTCAAGGGTATTGTTTGATAAACGAGTTATCAGTCTTGACCTTGCCGCACTAGTTGCCGGCACTAAGTATAGAGGACAGTTTGAAGAACGCATGAAAGCCATCATGAATGAATTGGAAAAGAATCGCGATGTCATTTTATTTATTGATGAGATACATACGATTGTTGGTGCCGGTGGTGCCTCCGGTTCATTAGATGCTTCTAACATCTTTAAACCCTCCCTTGCCCGTGGCGACCTCCAATGTATTGGAGCCTCTACTTTGGATGAGTATCGAATGTATATCGAAAAAGATGGCGCTTTAGACCGCCGTTTTCAAAAGGTATTGGTAGAACCCCCTTCCATCGAAGAAACGATTACCATCCTCAACAATATAAGACCTAAATACGAAGAGTTTCATAATGTAGCATATGATGATGAAGCTATTGTGGCTTGCGTAAAGCTTAGCGACCGCTATATGACCGACCGCTTGTTGCCGGACAAAGCCATTGACGTGTTAGATGAAGTAGGTGCAAGAGTTCACTTAAAAAATATCAATGTCCCACAGAATATCTTAGACTTAGAGAAGAAAATTGAAGATATAAAACTGGAAAAAAATAAGGTGGTTAAAAGCCAACGATTTGAAGAAGCTGCCGCCTTAAGGGATCGGGAAAAACGCTTAGGAGAAGAACTAGAAAAGGCTAAAAGTGAATGGGAGGAAGAAGCTAAAAATAAACGTTTTCCAATCCATGAAGAAGATATAGCCGAAGTAGTGAGTATGATGACCGGTATACCGGTAATGAGAATGGTAGAAGCAGAAAGCAATAAGCTACGCCGCATGGATGAAGATCTGAAAGGCGCAGTAGTAGGACAAGATGAAGCCATACGTAAAGTGGTAAAAGCCATTCAACGAAATCGTGTAGGGCTGAAAGACCCTAAAAAACCCATAGGCTCTTTTATCTTCTTAGGACCTACGGGTGTAGGTAAGACAGAATTAGCCCGGGCACTAGCACGTTATATGTTTGATAGTGACGAAACCCTTATACGGGTAGATATGAGCGAGTATATGGAAAAATTTTCCTTAAGCCGCTTGATAGGTGCGCCTCCTGGCTATGTAGGCTATGAAGAAGGAGGACAGCTTACTGAAAAAGTAAGAAGAAAACCCTACTCTGTTGTGCTTTTAGATGAAATTGAAAAAGCCCA
>CALMXV010000364.1 GCA_937871155.1 uncultured Taibaiella sp.
TGAAAGTTAGTGCTGCTTGCCGGTAAAGCTGGATTGATAGTGTAGGTACCTGCGGGGAATAATGGTGCAATGCTTACGGTCACTACATTCGTAGTGTCCGTCAAAAAGCTGTTTGTACAAGTTACCACAGCACGATAATCTGTTGATGTAGAAACACCGCTTGGCACATTATAGCCAAAAGTGGTAGCCCCAGTTATGTCCGTCCAAGTTCCTGCACTAGCTGGGCTTGATTGCCATTGTACTGAAATACCTGCTGCAATTGTAAATCCTGTAGTATTTAAGCTAAAAGCTGAACCTGAACATAATGTAGCAGTAGGCCCCGTAGCAATACCTGCATTAGGAGCTCCGGAACAATTAGAAACACTAAATTCAAAAGCACCTATATCCGGTGTAGAAGCACTACGAGACGCACCATTTATATCTACTGTAACGGCTGCTATTGGCGTACCTAAATTGTCAAATAATGCATTAGTCGGAGAAAATATTCCTACTAATGGAGCTGCAAATTGAGGGTCAAGCGAAACGCTATTCTGATCCCAAGCATTGCTATTGGCACCCTGCCAGTTAGCTAAAGTGGCTAAGTTCGTAGAAAAATAACCTATATAATTGGTGCCTGCTGTAGAACCGATGTACAAATTATTATAGTTAGATGTTTTACCCGTAGCATTGGAGAAATACATACAATGCTTAGCACCGGTACCTCCTTGAGTAATGTAAATATTGTTATTCATCATATCAATACCTGCTGTGCCGGTAGCATAAACACCTCTGATAGTGCCGGCAGTAGCATTAGTATTATCTATAGAAAGGGTATTGTGATAGATCTTCATGTATTGGCCCGTAAGATAGAGTCCGTACACTGTACTGTTATTGTTGAAATTACTTACCAGATTATTATAAATCATATTATCATTACCTGAAGTAGCCGCAGCCGCTACATAAATGCCATATACTGTAGCAGCATAATTAGGTGTGCTACCACACATATTTCTAACTCGGTTTTGCTGAACTAAGGCATTTGTACATCCTGTAGAAAGATAAATACCATAAAATGTACTAAGAGTAGTACGTGTAGGACGTTCGATAATATTATTGGTAATTTCCAAGCTATCTTGATACGTAAAATAAGTGCCGTATAAATAGAAGTCGGTCATCAAGGAGTTCATCACCTTATTTCCATTGGAACTGGCAGAGGTATTACCCACAATACAAGTATTGTAATAACCGCCCACCATCGTACAACTATCTACGATATTATAACTTCCTGAAGTACCTGCAGTAGTAGAAGAAGTTGCTGAACCGCTAATGGAAAATGGAGAAAATAAAGACGACGTTTGAGCAATATCCACTAAGAAAATACAGTTATTGAAGGAGTTATTATCTGCTCCATTCCATAAGTGCGTGGTTAGACCATAGGAAGTTCCTATTGAAGAAACAATGAAGTTGTTAAAAGTAATATAGTCCGCACCATCCAAACCTAATGTCCATGGTTGCGTACTCGTTCCAGCAAATTTTACCGTATCTCCATTGCCATTAAACGTAACGGTGTTAGTAGCGTTAGCCCCTATCGTTGCAGGTAATGTCACTTGTTCATTGAAGGTATTACCGGATGCTAAGTTAAAAACAATACTACCTGCTATGCCACATGATATTGCTGAAACAGCTGCTCCGATTGTTTGAAAGTTAGTACTACTTGCCGGTAAAGCCGGATTGATAGTGTAGGTACCACCAGGGAATGGAGAGGGTACGGTTACCGTATCAATAACAGAAGAGTCTGTAGTTGCCCCACAAGTAACCAAACAACGGTAGAAATTTATACCACTTGGAGGTGTCACCCCTCCCAATACTGGAAAAGATTGTGATGAACCTTCATTAATCCAAGGACCTGTAACTGAGGTAGCACGTTGCCATTGATAGGTTTGTCCTGTGCCGTAAGAATTACCACTAAGATTTAACATGATTCCTTGACCAAAACATGGTGTAGCGTTTGATACAGTGGTTGTACCGGCAGTAGGTGGCGAGGTACAAGGTCCGTTAGGTACTAAATCAAAACCAAAGTCAACAGAAAGGTTAGAGCCTATTGTACCAGTCGTAGCTGTATATCCTGCATATTTTCGTTGGCCTACGGAAGATTGCATCATACCGTTACTTGAAGAGGACCCACCTGAACTAGTAGAAGCTTTTAACTCAAATACCAATGTCAAACTTGGGTCGTATAAAAAAGGAGTTTGAAGCGTTACCGCATACCATCCACTTGTAGGTGGATTCACAAGAGAATAAGATGCTTGATAAAAATTTGGTGTGAATGTAGAAAATGTACTGTTGGCAAATGTAGTTGAAGTACCTTCATTCTGCCCCAATGAAATTGTAAAATCGGAATAGGTAACCGTGTTTGTACCACTTGTTATCCGGAATAAACTGTTGTAATATTCCCTTGATAAGCAGGAGAACCCGTTGTCCCATTGCTGTTAAACACTGCCGGCCCATAAATAAAATGGGCTTTATTGGTGGCATAACCATTACCGCCTAAAGGAATGGCATTACCACCTGTACCAGCAGCACTGTTGTAATACTGCGGTGTTGTTTGTGCCTGGAGTGAAACCTGCACTCCCATCAGGAAGAGTAAAAGCGCCCCCAGTAATTTTAATTTTCTGAATACTTGTCTATTCATTTCCATAAAAATTTACGCCTACTCTAAATTGGTTTTCGGCTCCCCCCATTTTATAAAAGTTTAGAAATTGTTCTTAGAGAACTTAGAATTTTGCCTGATAAAGCAAACTAGATAGAGAATAATATGGTAAATATAATGTTAATGGTTGTATTTTTCAAAAATCTGAATGAAACATTTTTCAAAAAATTTATCATAAGACATAACATAAATAATGCTATGATAGCAATTCCCCCATGTATAAAGGGATTATAAGAAAGATGAAAATATTCTACCGCACGACCTGTTAACATTCAGATAACATACAAGCGGCTACTCTTTGCTTATTTGATTTGTTGTTTATAAAGAGCTGCACGTTGCTTCTTGTCCTTTATCCCCAAAGCTTCATAGATATAATCTTGAGAAATTGTTCTTGTATTTTTTCTATTGATGTTGTTATTATCCGCAGAAGGATATACCCGATTCGATAAGAATACAAATACAATTCCCGTTGCTGGGTCTGCCCAAGCACAGGTACCGGTAAAACCTTGATGCCCGAAAGTGAATCCACTAGCCCTATTTCCGGTAGGGCCTGCATCTTCATTATTTGTATTTGGTTTGTCAAATCCTAATCCTCTTCGACTGATAGTAGAGTTATAGGCTGTAAACTTATCTACTGTACTCGGTTTGAAATATTGTTTGCCTTTATAGGTACCACCATTGAGTAGCATTTGAAAAATAACCGCTACATCTTGTGCTGTTGCAAATAATCCTGCATGACCGGCAACACCTCCCATCATAGCAGCTCCAGGGTCGTGTACAAAACCTTGTAATAATTGTTTGCGATAGGTTTGGTCAAGTTCGGTAGGGGCAATAATCGTTGTTTTAAATTTTTTCAAAGGCGTGAAAGTAGTATGGGAAAGCCCTAATGGTTTATAAAACTGCTGTTCTAGGTATTCCTGCAAGGGTTTTTGTGTTAGCTGTTCTACTACGGCTGCTAAAAAATAAAAATCTAAATCACTATATACATATTTGCCATAGTTATCCATAGGGCTTTTAAGAATACGGTTCCACATAGAGTCTTTCCAATCGGTGCGTAAATACAGGTTCTTTGCAACAGGAATTGAAAACTCTTTACTAGATTTATCTTGATATAAATCTTGGCGCAAGCCTCCGAGGCTATCTAATGTTTCATTATAAAAAGGAATCCACGCTTTCAACCCAGCTTGGTGTAAGAGCAAATTTTTAATGGTTAAAAATTCTTTATTCGTTCCTTTTACACTAGGTAAATAATTTCCTAATCGTTTATTCAAATCTAATTTACCTTGATCATACAGTTTCATTACTGCTAAGTTCGTTGCTAATACTTTGGTGAGAGAAGCAACATCATACATAGTTTCTAAGGTTACCGGTGTCGCTTTGCTATAAGTATAATAGCCAAAGGCTTCATCATAAAATATTTTCCCATCTTTTGCAGCTAAGATTCTACAACCAGGGAACGCACCTTCTACAATGTTTTTTTGAATGAAATGATGCAGCTTATCCAACATTTCTGGTTGAGCTATTTCCGAATTGTCCTGAAACTCTTCTTTAGTTAAACTATATTGTTTATAAGCCGGCTTGGTGATACCTCCCGCTAGCATTGGCTTTGAAGGTGTGGGTGTGGTAATTTGGCAAGGAGTAACTGGTAATTTCCCTAATGCTGGTAATTTTTTATTGAGAATTGAAGCTACGACTTCTTCCACCTCATCATTGTCTTCATAGGAAACCAATACCGAACCTGCATTACAAAAATGTTTCATCAAATAAGCATTTCCCAAAAGCACAAACAATACATTGGGTTGATAAGCCATGTTTTTAATAAAGCTCATCTGACGCTCGTCCAAACCATAAAACCCATTGGTAGGATAAAAGCTCATGTTATGAATAGCCACGATGGTCACATCATTATCTGAGGTGCTTTGCTGTACGCGCTCTAGTTGTGCTTGAGTACTACTCTTGGGCAGATAGCTATATCGAATAGTGGGTTTAGTGTCTTGAAGCCGTTTTAACAACATCGTGGGTGAATTAGCATTCACGGCGATATATTGTACTCTTGCTCCAGATGCATTTAGCTTATTTAATGTTGCGTAGTCATCACGAACCAAGGTAATTCCTTTCTTCGCTGCTTCTTTACGAATAGCGCTCACCTCTCTATTGATATCGTTGGTAATGTTGTCAACATTTATAGTCTTGATTTGATTCAGTCCTGCATCATATTTTGCAGCAAGTATTTTCTTTACTGAAGTTTCCAACTGCTGCATCGTTACTTCTCCTTTATCTAATGCTGCTTTTATCTTTTCGATGGCTACAGGTACATTCTGAGAAAATAACAATACATCATTTCCAGCTTTGAAGGCTCTTACATCCACTTCTCCCGGTTGAAAATATTTAGCCACTCCTTTCATATCTAAGGCATCTGTAAACACCAAACCCTTAAAACCTAAATCTTGCTTTAAGGTTTTAGTGATGGTATTATAAGATAGGGATGAAGGTAGCTGCTTCCCTTTTTCTAAAGCCGGCACCTCCAAATGGGCTACCATCATGCTTTGTACTCCGGCAGCTATGATTTTTTTAAAAGGGAAAAACTCTAACGTATCTAGTTGGATGAGGCTTTTATTGATAAAGGGAAGGTCTTTGTGTGAGTCCGCATCGGTATCGCCATGTCCTGGAAAATGTTTTGCACAAGCCATAACACCGTTCTTTTGTAATCCATTCATATAAGCAATTGCCAGCTTAGAAACCACATATTTATTTTCTCCAAAAGAGCGTGCATTAATTACCGGATTGTTAGGATTATTATTGACATCAACGACCGGAGCAAAATCCACATGCACCCCTAGCCTATTACACTGAGCAGCAATAGCTGCACCCATTTTATACACTATTTCAGTATCTCGAGTAGCTCCCAAAAGCATTTGTCTAGGGAAATCTTTAACACCGGTCAATCGCATACCTAAGCCCCACTCTGCATCCATCGCTAGCAGCAAAGGAACATTCGCCATCCGTTGGTACTTGTTAGTTTGGGCGGCTTGCTCTTCGGGA
>CALMXV010000365.1 GCA_937871155.1 uncultured Taibaiella sp.
GCTTGGATGATGCAATCATTTGTTGAGTCAATAGCATCAACAGCTAAGCCACTAGGGATATCAATTGAAATTTTTTGATTGGGTAATGTGTTTATATGTTTAATAAATAATCCCAACCATCCGGTAATAGGCCTATTAATACCCGTGCCTAAAATGGCATCAATAATGATGAGATGTGGGGCTATCGTAGTGAGGTAGTTAGCTTTTTCAACTATAGAAACCATGTCCGCACCAATAGCTAGTAATTTTTGATAATTACGTTCTGCATCTACACTAAGCTGTTCTTGCGTTTTTAGTAAAAATGCTTTTACGGGAAATCCATTCTCATGTAATAAACGAGTAATAGCTAATCCATCTCCACCATTATTTCCGCAGCCACAAAGAACAATGAATATGCTATCGTTGGGTAGGTTTTCATTTATCCAATGGATACATTGCCTTGCCGCTTGTTCCATCAACTCCCATGAACGGATGCCGTAGCTTTGGATGGTATATTGGTCGGCTTCTCTTATCTGCTGTGCTGAAAATAGCTTCATGGCTACACTATTAAGTCTGCTAAAAATACAGTATCCAATTCAGATTTAATAAAATGGAAGCTCTTTGAATCCGCTAATAATTATTGCATAAAGTTGGGTTGGGGGGCAATAGCTGAATCCCTATCTTTGTTCACTTCAAAAAAACGTTACATGCACCTTAGAAAACTTCTAGTAGGTCTATTCCTTTTAATGAGCCAAATAGTTTTGGCACAACATGCCACTATTCGCGGCTTTGTTTATGAGAAAAAATCAGGAGAGCCCATGAGCTATGTGATGGTGGTACTACAAGGTGCAGATATGGGTGTGCAAACAGATATCAATGGTTATTTTTCTATGCCTCAAGTAGCTGCCGGTAAATATACCTTAATGACTACCACTATGGGTTATGATACGGCGTATGTGCCCGTTACGGTTTCCGGCTCTGAAATTATTACACAGAAATTATACATCAATATTCTTGCTCGTACCTTAAAGGATGCAACGGTTAATGCCCGTCAACAAGAAAAGATAACACAGATAAATGCAGGTACTACCACCATTACTCCACGTGAGATAAAGCTATTGCCGAGCTCAGGTGGCGAGCCGGATATTGCCCAGTATTTACAAGTTGTACCGGGTGTTATTTTCACCGGCGACCAAGGCGGTCAACTGTATATTAGAGGAGGTTCTCCGGTGCAAACAGGTGTATTGCTTGATGGGGTAACGATTTATAATCCAATTCACTCCATAGGATTATATTCTGTTTTTGAAACCGATGCTATCCGTAATGTGGATGTTCAATCTGCTGGCTTTGGAGCTCAGTATGGCAATCGCACCGGTGCCATAATGGATATACGTACTAAAGATGGGAATAAAAATAGATTAGCCGGTAAGATGTCTTTATCACCTATAATGGTAAGAGCTATGATTGAAGGACCGCTTGTAAAGCCCAAACGCGAAGGTGGTAGTAGTGTGAGTTTCTTGCTTTCTGCAAAACATAGTTATCTAGAGAATTCTAGTAAAGCCTTGTATGGAAGCTTTGGAGAACCATTTAAAAGTGGTTTGCCTTATGCCTTTACTGACTTGTATGGTAAAGTTACAATCAGTGGTGATAATGGTAGTAAATTAAATCTTTTCGGTTTCAACTTTGATGATAAAGCCCGAGTATTAGAGCCCATTACCAAAGCAGAAAAAGCCAATTTTGATTGGAAGGCTACCGGTGGAGGAGCTACTTTTGTTGTAACTCCAGGAAACTCTTCAACCCTCATCAGTGGACGTTTTGCGTATTCAAAATATGATATAGCAGCTAAAGAATTTGGTGCGGCTATCTCGCGTGATACCGGACGTAAAAGTAGTATCAAAGGCTTTGAAGGCGCAGTAGATTTTACAAGCTTTCTTTCTAACTACAGTATGATAAAATATGGTTTGGAAGTAAGCGGACTGAACACTACTCTCAACTATGTAAACTCAGCCAACATTGTAACTGATTTGAATAGAAACAATACTAGTGCCGCTTTGTATGCAATTTTTAGAAAAAACTTTGGTACTAAATTTATTCTTGAGCCTAGTATCCGTTTCCAATATTATTCTTCATTATCAAAATTTTCACCCGAACCTAGATTGGGATTGAAGTACAATGCGCTTACTGCTTTACGCTTCAAAGCTGCTGCAGGCTTGTATTCGCAAAATATCATCAGCACTAAATCTGATAGAGATATTGTCAATTTCTTTAGCGGCTTTTTGCTGAGTCCCGATCAATCTATTAAAGACTTAAACGGAAATGATGTGGCTACTAACTTACAAACAGCGTATCACATCTTAGGAGGTGTAGAATGGGATTTCAAAGACTTTGAATTCAATCTAGAGCCTTGGTATAAAGACTTTACCCGTAATATAGAATTGAACCGAGTAAAAAGAACCAACTCTGATGGTGATTTTATATCAGGGTATGGAAAGGCTTACGGAATAGATCTATCGGTTAAGTACACAAAGAACCGCATATTCTTCTACTCATCTGCTTCTTACCAAAAAATAACATACACCACATTAGTAGCGCAATCTATTATTGAAACCCCTTCAAAACAAACATATCCTCCTCCATTCGACCGTCGTTTCAATCTGAATGTAGTAAGTTCTTATGCAGCAGGAAAGAAAAAAGATATTGAAATTTCTTTACGTTATAATCTAGGTTCACCTTTCCCTTTTACACAGACACAAGGCTTCTATGAGAACCCTAACATTTTACAAAATGGTATTAATACTAATTACCTTCAAACGAACGGAAGTATCGGTATTTTCTATGCCAATGAAGTAAATGGAGGAAGACTTTCTTGGTACCATCGTTTGGATTTATCTGTTAAAAAACGCTTTGAAATTAATCAGGACAATAATATCGAAACCTCATTTACCGTTACTAATGTTTACAATAGGAACAATATCTTCTATGTTGAAAGAACTCAGAATGTACGAGTGTATCAACTTCCGATATTCCCAAGTATCAATGTAACCTGGAACTTCTAAAGCCAACCAAAAAGATGAAAAATAAAATGGTGCGTAACGTATATACCATACTATCGGGTATATACGTTACACTTCAGTTTTATAGCCCTGCACAAGCACAAGAACACCTCATTCAGCAAACAGAGAACCGCCAATTGCAAAAGCTGGAGGAGCAATATCGGCAAGGGTTTTATACTGTATCCTTACAGACGGCTAATCAGCTTATAGCGCATCGTACACTTTCAAACGATGTTTCGTTTTGGGTACTACCTACTGCTCAATTTTATCAAGTTCAGTCGTTATTGAAATTACGTGCTCTCGGTGCAGAGGATTCTGCTTTACAATTCATTTCAACGGTAACCAACCCTAATTTTAAACAAAGAACTTCATTTGCTTTAGCACAATATTATTTTAATAATAAGCAATACTCAAAAGCCATTAAGTTGTATGAAACGGTACCCAACATCAACTTGAGCAATGAAGAGATTGTAGAATTGAAATTTCAACAAGCCTATGCCTATTTTTATGAAAAGAATTTTGAAAAGGCAGCTCGACTTTTTGAAACCATCAAAGGAATGGAAGGCAAGTATGCCAATGCGGGTAATTACTACAATGGACTCTTAGCATACAATCTTGGCAAGTATGAAGATGCCATGACCTGTTTTAGTAAGATAGAAAAAGACCCAAAGTATGTGATGGTAGTGCCTTTTTACCAAGCAGAGATTTTATACTTTACGGGTAAATCTGAAGATGCTTTAGCAAAAACTATTACCTTAATTAATGCAAAAGACAAGTCTTATTATGATAATGAACTTCATCTCTTAGCTGCACAAATTTTATTTGAAAAGAAACAGTATAACGACGCCATTCCGTATTTTGAACATTACTATGAGCAAAGTGAGCAGGTGCGAAAAGAAGAACTGTATGAGTTTGCCTATAGCTATTATAAGACTAAACAATGGAATCAAGCCATTGATAAATTTAAACCACTAAGCAACAATGAAGACACCTTAGGACAAACCGCCATGTACTTAATGGGAGACGCTTATCTTAAAATAAATGATAAGCGAAGTGCAAGAAATGCTTTTAGCATAGCTGGAAACTTATCGTTTATAAAGTCGCAAAAAATAGATGCGTTATTACAATACAGCAAGCTTTCCTATGAGATGGGATTTTATGATGATGCCATGAGCGGGTTATCTACATTGATTGCATTATTACCTGATGCTACTGTAGTTTCTCAAGCAAAAACAATATATTCAGAGTTGCTTTCTCGTACCAATAATTATGAAAGAGCGTATCAAATGCTGAAGGAAGCAGACTCACATACCTCCCAATTTGAATCGGTATATCAACGGGTGACTTATGGCTATGCACTTCAGTTATTACAGCAAGGGAACCTCAATGAAGCTAGTCAGCAGTTGGATTTATCGTTAAAGCATCCTGCAAATAAAGCCTATGAATTAGCCGGCTTATTTTGGAAGGGTGATATAGCGTATCAACAAGGGAAGTATCAAGAATCCTACAATTATTCCAAACGATTTGTAGATGCCAATAGCAATAGTGCCATGTATATAAGTGCGCCGGCAAATATGGGAAATGGCGCAGCAAACTTAGGCTATGCAGCTATGAAACTAAATGATTTTACAACGGCTCAAGTCAGTTTTAAAAACGCTCAACAACAAGCTACCCAGCTTCAAAATCCTACACTGACGGTCAATGCACTATTAAGAGAAGCTGATGCATACTATATGTTGAAGAACTATAAGTCAGCGGCTGCGTTATATGATAAGGTGATTGCGGCAAATGCTATTGAAGCGGATTATGCTCGTTTGCAAAAAGCAACCATAGCCGGAATCAACCAATCGGTAGAAGAAAAGATTAAATTGTTGAATCAAGTAATTAATAAAACACCAGCATCTACCTATCAAGCAGCAGCTCGTTTTGAATTAGGCATTACTTATTTGGAAGAAGATAAATATGCATTAGCCATTACGGCATTGAAGCCCTTGATAGAAAAAGGTGCTAGCAGAGATTTTGAAGTGAAAGCCAGAATGAAAATAGCCTATGCCTTTCAACAATTGAATAAAGACAAAGAAGCCATAGATGCTTATAAATTTATAGTGACCGAATATCCAGGAACCGATGAAAAACAAGAAGCATTAGAGGCGCTCCGCAATTTGTATATCAACAACAACCAGCCGGATGCTTATGCCGTTTTGTTGAAAACCTTAAATAGTAATGCGGATGAAGGCAGTGCATTAGATAGCACTTATTATGCTGCTGCTGAAACATTGATAGCACAAGTGAAATGGGCAGATGCAAAATCTTCTTTGAACAATTATTTACTGAAATATCCGAATGGAGTATTTACAACAAGGGCGCATTATTACTTAGGAGAAAGTAATTTTCAATTAAAAGACTACGATGCTGCATTAGCAAATTATGATTGGGTGTTACAATTACCTTGGAATGAATTTACCGAAAACAGCGCCAAGAAAGCCGCGACCATCAGCTATTTTAATAAGAAAGATTACACAAAGGCATTGCATTATTACCAACAGTTGCGCAATGCTGCCTTAGCAAAAGAAAATCTACCGCTAGCTTACCTTGGCATGACTAGAGCTGCATTTAACAACCAACAATTTGAGCTTGCTAGCTTGTATGCAGATACCTTACAGTCATTGCCGGATATGGATGAGAATCTTATTGATGAA
>CALMXV010000366.1 GCA_937871155.1 uncultured Taibaiella sp.
TAAAAACTACATGCTTATTCGTAAAAGAAACCCCGTAAAATGGCTGTAATTACTCTTTACCAATGAAAGGTTACTGACTTCATACAGTCTGGGTGTAAACTCATATATACAGGGCAAGTAATGGCGGCACGTTCTAAAATCAGCTTTTCTTTATCGGAGTAAGAATTAGTATTGGGCATTTTAACGGTCACTTTTATTTCTGCAATTCTTCTTGGGTTGGCAGCCATTATTTTTTCTACTTCACACACGATTCCATCTATTGAAATATCATGGGTGTTGGCAGCTATTCCCATCAAGGTGCACATGCAGGAAGCTAAAGCTGTAGCTACTAGGTCTGTTGGTGAAAATCGTTCTCCTTTACCTTTATTGTCAACAGGAGCATCAGTTTCTATCTGTGTGCCTGATTGCAGGTGGGTAGCCACGGCTCTTAGATTTCCTTCATAGATTACTTTCGAGGTGATAATAAGTACTTTATTTTTTTTATAAAATTAGAAAAGACTCCGGTCATTTATAAATTATCCTTAACTTTCGTTTTCGGATGCGGTATCTCTTTAAAATAAGTCTTTCGCTTTTGGTATGTAGTAACGGGTTACTATTACCTTCATCTCATGCGCAATCTATTTCTTCACAAGATGCTCTTTCCCAAAAGTCAACTTCTAAAGCACTTCTCCAAAAGAATCTTATTAAAAAGCCTCAACCGATTCAAAAAGAATTTAGTGTAGGTGCAAGGTTGTTTACCGATGGTTGGGGAGTATTTGCTGAAAGAGGAACAGTGAAAAGCGAAGAAAAAGAAAGTGATTTGTTTTATCACCTCCGTTTTTATCAATTGGAAATTGGGGAGCACAAACATGCTAAAGAAGTGAAGGTAACGAATACTGGTCCGAATTATGGCGATAAGCCACGACCTTATAAATACGGCAAGATAAATAATTTTTACACCCTTAAACTCGGTTATGGGTTTCGAAAGATGATAGCCGGAAAGCCCGACCCGGGAACGGTATCCATACATTGGGTTTATGCCGGAGGCCTTTCTATCGGGATGCTCAAGCCCTATTATTTAGATGCTGTAGTAGAAAATGGCAGACTGAAAGCTATAAAATATGATGATGCACCAGAATATTTTTTGCCGGACCCTCCTAATCAAATGCGTATAGTAGGGCATAGTAGTTTTTTTGAAGGGATTGGGAAAACGAAAATTGTTCCCGGTATCTATGCAAAAACCGGATTGCATTTTGATATTGCAGCATTACGCAAAAGAAAACTTGCCATCGAAACCGGACTCAGTGGTGAGCTCTACACACAAAAAATGCCTATAATGGCTACGGTAAAGGCTTTCCCTTATGTATTGAATGGTTACATTTCTATACAATTTGGCAATCGTAAATGATGATTGTAATTTGCAGCCGCTATGCAAGAGTTACCAATAATAAATTCCCAAGTTGCTAATGGTGAAACAAAAGTAAAAAAGCCGGATTGGCTTCGGGTGAAGTTGCCTATTGGCGAAAGCTATAGGCACGTTCGAGGCTTGGTGGATACTCATAAACTACATACTATCTGTGAAAGTGGTAACTGTCCGAATATGGGAGAATGTTGGGGAGAAGGAACCGCCACCTTTATGATATTAGGAAATATCTGTACCCGCTCTTGTGGTTTTTGTGCCGTAGCTACCGGGCGACCTCATGCTATAGACTGGGATGAACCGCAACGGGTAGCAGAAGCAATTCATCTGATGAAAGTAAAACATGCGGTGATTACTTCTGTGGATCGTGACGACCAAAAAGACGGAGGTTCTACTATTTGGGCGAATACCGTAAAAGCAGTACGTGCCCTGAATCCGGAAACCACCTTAGAAACCTTAATTCCCGATTTCAAAGG
>CALMXV010000367.1 GCA_937871155.1 uncultured Taibaiella sp.
TAAAATAGAAAACTTGGTCAAGATACAAAGTTGCAGAAAAACAGATAATGAAAACGAGTTCTATGTCAAAAATAAATCTATTGAATGTATCAGGCAATTACACTTGTTGCATACCTTTTAGGAAATTCAAAACTGCATCCATATTCATTATCCCATCTACCAATAACATAAAATTTTTGCCTACTTGTTTCAGTTTGGCTTTATTGGTGCGTTGTTGGATATACAACATGATTTGTTGGAAAACGGCAGATTCAAAATAAGGAGATTCGGGATTGCTGATGAAGTAAAGACGTAGTTGTTGGTTTTTAAGAATGAGTTTTTCAAACCCTAATTGCTCAGCTACCCAACGACATCTAATGGTAGTGTATAAGGACAAGACCTGCGGTGGCGGCGGGCCGAATCTATCTTGTAACTCAGCTATAAACTTACTCAGTTCTACTTCATCGGCTACATCATCTAATTGTTGGTATAAGGATAAGCGCTCTGTGATGTTGATGACATAATCATCCGGTATGAGGATTTCTAAATCTGTGTCGATGGTGCAATCATTGATATAATCATTTTTGCGTTCTAGTTCTTCTTTAAATACTTCTTTGAAATCAGTATGTTTTAATTCGCGGATGGCTTCTTGCAATATTTTTTGATACATCTCAAAGCCTATTTCTGCTATGAATCCACTTTGTTCGCCTCCTAGTAGATTACCGGCACCTCTTATATCTAGATCGCGCATGGCTAATTGGAAACCGCTGCCCAAATCGCTAAACTGTTCTAATGTTTGTAACCGTTTTCGGCTATCTGCCGGCAATGTAGCCATACTGGGTGCCAGCAAATAACAGACTGCTTTTTTGTTGCTTCTACCTACACGTCCACGCAACTGATGTAAGTCGCTTAGCCCAAATTGGTGTGCATTATTAATGATAATCGTATTAGCATTGGGGATGTCCACGCCGCTTTCTACAATATTGGTGCAGCACAGCACATCATATTTGTTGGCAATAAAATTAAAGAGGGCTTCTTCAAGCTTATTCCCTTCCATTTGCCCATGAGCCATGCCTATCGAAAGGTCGGGACATAAATTACGAATCAAGGTTACCATTTCCGGTAAGCTTTGCACTCGATTGTGAATAAAATAAACTTGCCCTCCGCGTTCTACTTCAAAGTAAATGGCTTCGCGTATTAATCCTTCATCAAATCCAGCTATTTCTGTGGACACGGGTTGCCTATTGGGTGGCGGTGTATTCATGATGCTCAAGTCACGAGCATTCATCAAAGAGAATTGTAGGGTTCTCGGAATGGGGGTTGCTGTTAACGTTAGTGTATCTACATTGGTTCGAAGTTCTCTCAGCTTTTCTTTCGCAGCTACACCAAATTTTTGTTCTTCATCTATGACCAATAATCCAATGTCTTTAAACTTGACATCTTTACTAAGCAAGGCATGAGTACCGATGATGATATCTATTTTGCCCTCTTCTAGCCTTTTTAAAGTTTCCTTTTTTTCCTTAGTAGTTTTGAATCTATTGACAAAATCTACATTGCAAGGAAAATCTTTAAGCCGCTCTTTGAAGGTCTGATAATGCTGATAGGCTAAGATGGTAGTAGGTACTAATATTGCCACTTGTTTGCTGTCTGCCACTGCTTTGAAAGCGGCTCTGATAGCTACTTCTGTTTTGCCAAAACCCACATCGCCACATACCAATCTATCCATGGGTGCTGGTGCTTCCATATCACGTTTTACATCAGCAGTCGATTTGCTTTGGTCGGGAGTGTCTTCATAGAAAAAGGATGCTTCCAGCTCGGTTTGTAAATAACTGTCTTGAGAGAAGGCAAAACCTTGTGATGCTTTTCTTTTAGCATAGAGTTTTATCAAGTCCGCAGCAATGTCTTTTACATGTCGCTTGGTTTTGTTTTTCAGTTTTTCCCAGGCATCGCTACCAAGTTTATTTACTCTTGGAGTGGTGCCTTCTTTGCCCGTGTATTTACTTATCTTATGCAGCGAGTTGATGTTGACATACAGCACATCATTGTCTCTGTATATTATACGTATGGCTTCTTGAAGGTTTCCGTTGACTTCTATTTTTTGCAATCCACTATATACCCCTACGCCATGGTCAATATGAGTGACATAATCACCGGGCTGTAGTTCCCGCAAAGCGCGCATGGTAATGGCTTTCCCTTTGTTGTACGCTTGTTTTACTTTATAACGATGATAACGTTGGAAAATTTGGTGGTCGGTATAGCCAATGATTTTTTTATCATGGTCAATAAATCCCTGGCTAATAGGAATAGGGATTGCTACAAATTCTATAGCAGCATTTAAGTCTTCAAAAATGCTTCTTAAGCGTTCGAGTTGTTTGGGGTTCTCCGCAAAAATATAAGGGGTATATCCTTGTCCAATTTTTTGTTGTAGGTCGCTGATGAGTAGGTCAAATTGGCGATTGAAAACAGGCTGAACTGCTGTGTCAAAAGCTATCGTATGTGAGGGTAGTTCCGGTTTGTTTTTAGGAGAAAGGGCGATTAGTTTTCTTTGTATTAATTGTTGCTTCCATAGTTCAGTATCTTCAAAATCTTCTCTAGTCAAGGCTTTTAGTACAGATTCTTCATAATCTACTGCCACAGTTCCTTTGTTTATTTTTTCAGGAAGCTCTTGGCTAAACTTTTCCATTCTTGCAAGTACAAACTCAAAATCATTTGCCCAGATAATCGTGTTGGCTGGTAAGAAGTCTAACAACGAAATTTTTTCTTCGGTATCAAATTTGGTTTCGACATTAGGTTGTATTGATACACTGATTAACTTTTTTTCCGAGAGTTGGGTTTCAGGATTGAAAAGGCGAATGCTTTCTACTTCATTACCAAAAAGCTCTATACGGTATGGGTGCTCATTGCCAAAGGAGTAGATGTCTAGTATGCCACCACGCATTGCAAACTGTCCGGGTTCATAAACAAAATCTTCACGCTTAAAACCCAAACCTACAAAGGATTCCATTAAGGCATCAACTGCCAATTCCTCACCAACATTTATTTGAATGGTATGTT